>JBFWIL010000146.1:0-7021 GCA_050256015.1 Mangrovibacterium sp.
GCTTTTCAAAAAGTCTTCAACTATAGATTGCGGGAAGTAGCTGTACTTTAACCGTTCCAGTTATCCCCGAGAACACTGTTTGCCACACCCCGGTATGACTCATCAAAAACCAGCCCGACCGTCCGGTCGGAATCAATTTCATCGGTATTGCTTACCGGAAGCGGGTAAACAGGAACGACAGCGTCTTTCCTGACCCAGACCGGCATTTCCTCCAACGGACAGGCATAATCTTTCAGCCAACGGTTTCCGACGATCCGTTCCCCGCTGAACAGGTTCACCCAGTTTCCATCAGGCAGGTAGACATCACGCATATTTTGACTGTTCATCACGGGAGCCACCAGAAAGTCGTCCCCAAAATAATACTGATCGTCAATATGCCAGCACAGCGGGTTGTCCGAATGATGAAAGATCAGGGCACGCAGTAACGGATAACCGGTCCGGGTGGTCTTTTCACTCTGTTCCAGCAGGTAAGGAATCAATGCATAGCGCAGTTTCAGCCAGCGCCTTACAATGCTGCTTACCGCAGGGAACTCATAGGGTTCCCGTTTGGAAGTCCCGTGATAGCGCAGATGGGAAGAAAACACCCCGAACTGGGTCCAGCGCACATACAGCTTATCGGGGATCACCGAGTTCATAAAGTCGGGCACCCCATGAAAACCGGGCACATCATGACTCCAGAAGCCAAAGCCCGACAAGCCCAGATGGAGTCCCCCTTTCAGGGATCCTGCCAGTCCGTCCCAGGAGCAGGCCGAATCGCCTCCCCAGTGCAGCGGATAACGCTGGCAGCCGGCCCAGCCGGCCCGGGCCCAGACTATGCCTTCGCCGGTCACGTCCCGGGTTACTTCGAAAGCCGCTTTCTGATAAAGCAAGGCATACATATTGTTCAATTGTTCAGGCTTCATGGCATGATAGTCAGCATTCATATGGATCTCCTCTCCAAAGTCGGTTTTGATGCAGACTACGCCCATGTTAAGCAATTCTCGCAGCAGGTTCTGATACCAGACCACAGCTTTGGGATAGGTAAAATCTATGGTTCCGGCATAGTCAAGCGCGGAAAAATTGGAGCCTCCCTGTTTTTCGGCCTTCTTCAGCAGGCACATATAGCGGTTTTCCAGGGCCTCATCGTGCTGCTCGGCCTCCGCAGCAATATAAGGCATCTGCCAGAGGCTTATCTTGTATCCGTCTTCGCGGAGTTTACGGATAAATTTTTCGGGATCCGGGAACCGTTCGGGGTTGAACTTCCACTCGCAAAGCCAGTCGGTCCGGAACCAGCCCGTATCAAGGTGAATCACATCGCAAGGAAAATCTTCCTCCCGCATGCGCCGGCATATCGTTTCCACTTCCTCTTCCGAGAAATAACTCATCCGGCTCATCCAGGTACCATAGCTCCAACGGGGAAGCATCTGCGGAAAACCGGTAAGCTGCCGGTATGCATACAGTATTTCTTCCGGCGTGTTGCCTCCGATCAGGAACACATCCAGCTGCGGCTCTTCAGCCAGCAGCTGCACCGAACGGGTAGAATGATCGGCCAGTGAGAATTTAGACCAGGCCGACGTATGCATAAACAACCCGTACATCCGGCTGGACAGGTAAAAGGGAATGTTTTTGTATGTCCGCCGGTTGTTGACGCCCTGTCCGTCCTGATTTTTCAGTTGAAAAGTATGCCCCGAAAGGTCCATCTTGGCAAAGCGTTCTCCCGTACCGGCATATTTCTCATCGGGTGCAGCATAAAATGACATGGTAGTCCGGTGCCAGTTTCCTTCCCTTTCCACACAAGCCAGGGCAAAAGCATCCTGCCGGTCCGGGAAAAACTGATCGTAGGCGCTGAGCTCCACCTGCCGGTTCCCGTCGGGAAGAAAAACCATTTCCAGAGTTTCCCGGGGCGGGGGAAGCAGATCACTCCAATGGTCGGTCGGGACCGGCCGGCGGTTATGGCGGGCACGGATTCTTCCCCGGACATCTTTTACCAGCCATTCATCCGCTCCTTTTTCCACCAGAAGAGGCATAACCTCCAGCGGCAGATCCGGTTGCAACATCATGGAATCCTTCATCTCCGGCTGGTCAAAACCGATGGCCACACGCAGAATCTGCTCTCCGTAAGCTCTCATCCGCAAACGGTATGTTTTACGGGGAACCGTCATATCAGGCCTGATATCGTTGGCCGGCTGCTGTCTTTGAAAAGGAATATCAAAGACCACATCGGTATCCTGCGTCCGTGCACCGGCGGGCCGGCAGGCTTTCCACAGGCTCTCCCGGCCATCCAGGCTGGTATCAAAGTCCAGGAAATCAAACAATTGATAATTAGTTTGTTTCATTTCTTTTTTTTACGTGTATATTCTTAATGCCTGATTAACTGAATGTCTCCAGGCATGGCCTACTGTATTTTAATCATAGTAAAAGCTGCAGAACGGTTATGCAGCATACGCAACTGCAGGGTGTAAGTCCCTGCATTGATCGTGGTACGGGTATCGGTACGCAGGCTTTTCCACTTTTTCCCCGTAGGAATAAATTGCAGTGGTCCCTTCCACATCAGCCGGCCATCCAGGCTGGTTATGCTCATATCCATCATCAGCGACTCACTGCCAGGGTTCAGGTACCGGATCTCCAGTCCGTACTTAGAGGCCAGCCCCACTGAAAAGTCCCAGCTCACGGCATCCCCGTTTCCGGACAGCAAAACAGCTTTCTTCCCGGCCAATTCGGTCTTCCTTCCTTTACCGGAAACCCGGGCTTTATCTGCAGTATAGCTAACCGATTTGCGCAGATCTATCGGATCATCCAGCCGGCTTACCGGCACAGCTGCCAGCAAACGCATAGACAGGGAATCCAGAGCCGGATCAGCCAGGCTTATCCCCTGAGCAACCTGTTTCCGGTATAAATACAGGCTGGTTCTACCCTCACTGCCCGTCTGCAGCTTATTCCCGGCATACTGATACCCCTCCGGGGCAGCAACAGAATCGTCCAGAGCCACATACACATCGGCAGCAGCACTCAGTCTCAGAGAAGCCAGGGCCTCCCGGCCAAAATCACAAGCCGTACTATTCAACCATTCAGCACCGTAAAGTTCGGCCGGCAGGTCGGAAAACCGCTCTTCTGCACCGGGGAAACACCGGTCACCCGTACTCAGCCAGGTATGCACCTTCAGCTTTTTACCCGGCTTCCCAATGATAAGCCGGGGGGAAGCCGGTGCAGCTTTGATTTCCTGATCCCCGGAGGAGATGGCTATAGCCGAAATTACGGCCTGCCCCGCCTCTACCCTGGGAAATGAAATGCGCAGCAGTCCGCCGCAAACTTTTACCCGGAAACGCTTTTTCAGCATCCTGTCGTGGCCGGCCTCTTTCCAGATATCCAGCTTCTCCAGCACAGTCTGCCCGTTCAGGGCGACATCAAAAAGTCTCCAGCCGCTGCAGTCGAGTCCGCCCCCGGTTCCGTACCAGGGTTCCAGGAAGAATAGTTCCACCTCATATTCCCCGTCGGGGACAGGAAACTCCCAGGCCAGCTTATGCCGTCCGTAACGGAAGGTCTGCAGCAAAGGCCAGTCGAGCGTACCCTGCACAGGATCGCTGATCTGCCGCTGGCTACCGTAAAAAGCAGGCAGCCCCTCATAACCGTCAGTCCAGGACGACGATCCCCAGCTGTCCTCAGATATGCGCCTCACATCGGCCATCCACAGGTCTCCTTCCCGGTCGGTATAATCGGGTCCGCCGCAATTCACCCGGTAGAGGTAATTCTTTCCACGGGTTTCTGTCAGAGGAGTAATTTTCCCCGCCAGCGTTTCAATGCCCTCAGATTCGGGAAGATGATGCAGACGAATATAATCTTCCGCAACAGCTTTGTCTTTCACATAGCCCACAGCATAAAGAATGTCGGTCTGCACATCCACCCCGTCCCAGACAAAGTGATATCCCCGGCCGGGGTTGGACTGCCTGCCCAGAGACCTTTTTTTCACCCCGTTAAACAGTTCCACCTCCTCACAATTGGAAAATACGCTGATTCCGTTTTTTATCCCCGGTTCCGTCCAGCGGTCGGGCCAGCTGTGAGAAACCAGATATACCATGGGCTCACTTTCTTTCGGAACATAATTGGCCCGGTACATATACCAGGCATCCAGGGGTTCTCCCCAAATACTCATGATCCCCTTGTAATTTACCGGTCCCAGCCGGTCCAGGTCACGCAGGCCTTCCCCGCTTTGTGTGCGCCCCGGATTCTCGTGCGAAAACAGCAGCCAGTGATACTGGCCGCAGCAACGGTTGCGCACCGATTCAGCCAGCCGAATCTTGGATTCCATCAACAGGCAGAAACGTTCTTCACTGTAGGAACCGTTCTGTTCAAAGCCGCCTTCTGTATGGAAGTCAACCGTTCGCCAGGCGCCGTATTCGCCGTTTAGCAGTTGACGGGAAATCTCCTCTCCGTACTTCTCCGGATCGCCTCCGTAGGTACCAGACCAGTTTTGGATTACATTCCAGTCGGTCCCTGTTCCGCCGTTGCAGGTGGTGATCAGCCGCTGCGAAGAGGCCGTAGGATCAAGCCTGCGAATCAGATCGGAACATTCTCCGGCAAAACCGGCGGGCAGACTGCTCTCGTTTTCCAGTCCCCAGAGGATCACCGACGGACTGTTTCTGCGTTCCCGGATCCAGTCCGTCAGCAGTTGCTTAAAATTCTTTTTGAACTCCGGATTGTCAAACCAGATGTGAGCAGCCATCTGGGGCCACCAGAGAATACCGTGACTGTCCCAGGCTTCCTGATAACGCAGGTTGTGTGGCTGGTGGGCATCCCGAAAAGAATTGTATCCGGCTGCCAGAAATTGCGACACCCGGGCCTGGATCTGCTCTTCGCTAAAGGCATGACTCTGCCCGATCTGGTGTTCGTATTCGGCCGTACCGTTGATAAAAACAGGTTTCCCGTTCAAATAAAAACGGTTGGTTGGGTTCTCCCCTGATATATCCCATTTAATCCAACGGATGCCGTATGAGGTATTCAGTTCGTCGGCCAGCTGTTCATCCCGGTAGATCCGGCTGCGCACCGTGTAACGATAAGGATCTTCCACAGACCAGAGACGCGGATGTTTTAATGAGAGAAACTGTTGCCGGACTGTATCCAGCTGCCCCGGCTGCAGGTTGAGTTCCTGTTCTACCCGATCCACCCTTTTCCCGCAGGCATCCAGCAATTCGTTTACCACCCTCAGTTCCACCGCCTCCGGATAATCATTGCACACTTCGGTAGTCAGGTGCAGGCTGGCTTCTTCTGCCGAGATGTTTTCATCATTCCAGATGTGCACGCCAAAAGGAACGATACGTAACGGGTCGGTCTCAATCAAGTGCACAGGCCGGAAAATACCCATGGGTTGACTTCCCTCAGAAAAGCCCCATTCCGGGCTGCAGCCACCGCATACCCAGGGCAGGTTGCGGATGCCGGCCGGATGGTCAGCCCGCACGGCCAACAGGTTATCCCCATCTCCTCGAATCTGTCCGGTTACATCAAGGGTAAACGAAGTGCGTCCTCCTGCATGGTAGCCCACCGAATCGCCGTTCAGCCATACCGTGGCGTAAGATCCCACCCCTTCAAACCAAATCAGGTAACGCTTATCCTGCCGGTAATTTTCCACCGTAAACGATTTTCTATACCAGGCACAGCCGTGCCGGTTTCCGTGGATGAGGCGCCGGTATCCGCCGTAATCATCCCAGTTATGGGGCACATCCACCCGGATCCAGTCTTCCGTACAAAACGTGCTTTTCGGAAATTCCCGGAAAGCCTGATCGACGGAATCGGCAACCACGGTAAGCCATCCCTTATTCAACAGCCGTTCCCGACGAACACCCGCTTGCTCTTCCGGTGAACTGCAGGCCAACACGATCCCCATCAATAAACCCGGCAATAACAGGCGTCTTATATTCCGGGTCCAGGAAAGGACAGGAAAAAAAAGCATGCGTATCAACTTATTTATTTTAATTCAAACGTATAACTTTCCCCGGCTTCCGTTGGGAAGTCATACAAATAGGTTTTCGGCAGTTTAAAGCCTTTCAGCCGGGCTCCCGTTGAGACCAGCGGCTTCGGAATTTCGGCTACCCGGTAAAACGGATTGGGATTGTCCCCGCGGGCAACATGCAACTGCGCACCGTCAACTGCAGTAACCCGGTTTTTTACCCGTATCCGGCAGTTGCCTCCCAGTACGGAATGAATGGTTAGCCGGCTAATCCGGCCATTTTCCCAGTTCAGATCTACTTCAAAGCCGCCCCGGGCTTTCAGTCCTTTCACTTCTCCCCGCTTCCAGCGATCGGGAATGGCTGGCAGCAAAAATATGTTGCCGTCATAGCTCTGCATCAGCATCTCGGCAATGCCGGCCGCACAACCGAAGTTCCCGTCAATCTGAAAAGGAGGATGCGCATCCAGCAGGTTGGGATAAGTCCCTCCTTTTTCCTTCATGCCCGGACGGATGGATGGTGACAGCTGGTCAGAAATCAGCTTGTAGGCATGGTTGCCGTCCAGAAAACGGGCCCAGAGATTGACCTTCCAGCCCATGGACCAGCCGGTCGATTCATCCCCCCTGTACAACAGGGAATTTCGTCCGGCTTCCATCAGCCTGGGTGTCCGGAAAGGAGACAGCTGGTTTCCGGGCATGATGCCGAAAAGATGCGACACGTGCCGGTGATGATCTTCCGGACGATCCCAGTCATGCATCCATTCCTGAAGCTGGGAATACCGGCCAATTTGCATGGGAGCAAGCCGCTCCCTGACCCGCCGCAGCGTATCGGCAAAAGCCCGGTCGGAATCCAGCAACTCGGAAGCCCGCATAAGGTTGGAAAAAAGGCCAAAGACAAGCTGATTATCCATGGTGGTTCCGGTTCCCACCGTAACTCCCTTCATAAAGCTGTTTTCCGGAGATACGGAAGGTCCTACCACCAGCCAGCCGTGGCCGGGTTCCTCATGCAGGATATCGAGCAGGAACTGCGCAGCTCCTTTCATCACCGGATACACATCCCGGAGAAAATCCTTGTCACCCGTATAAAGGAAATGTTCCCAAAGA
>JBFWIL010000147.1:0-7017 GCA_050256015.1 Mangrovibacterium sp.
ACTGACCTTATCAGTTAAGGACAAAAGAGTATTGCTACGAGCATGAATATGAAAATTTGAAATACCCTAACTGATATTTGTAAAATATTATTAATAAAGAATTTGAGTTAATTAATTACTTATGAAACTATGGGATAAAGGATATTCGGTTAATCAGATGATTGAAAAATTTACGGTAGGCCGTGACCGGGAACTGGATTTGTATCTGGCCCGTTACGATGTGCTTGGCTCGATGGCCCATGCCATTATGCTCGAATCCATTAATTTGCTGGAAAAGTATGAACTGGAGCAGTTGCTCTCTGAATTGAAGGATATTTATGCCATGGCAGTTCGGGGTGAGTTTGTGATTGAACAGGGGGTTGAAGATGTGCATTCGCAGGTGGAAACAATCCTGACACGCAGGCTTGGTGATACGGGAAAAAAGATTCATAGCGGCCGGTCTCGGAATGATCAGGTTCTGCTGGATCTGAAATTGTTTACCCGCCAGGAGATCCGAGAACTGGTTACGGCAGGGAAGGAGTTGTTCGCTGTTCTGCTCCGTAGGGCAGAACAGCACAGGTATGATTTGATGCCCGGATATACGCATCTTCAGGTTGCCATGCCTTCTTCCTTCGGACTTTGGTTTGGTGCCTATGCCGAAAGCCTGGCCGATGATTTTGTCCTGCTTCAGGCTGCTTACCGGATTGTCAATCAGAATCCGCTTGGGTCGGCGGCCGGGTACGGGTCCTCTTTCCCGCTTGACCGGCAGATGACCACAGATCTTCTTGGTTTTGATCAGCTGAATTACAATGTGATTTATGCCCAGATGGGGCGCGGGAAGATGGAAAAAACCGTGGCCTTTGCGTTGGCTTCCATTGCAGCAACCCTTTCCCGGCTGGCTTATGATGTGTGTTTATTTATGAGTCAGAATTTCGGATTCGTCTGTCTTCCCGATGAATTGACTACCGGATCGAGTATTATGCCGCATAAGAAAAATCCGGATGTCTTTGAGTTGCTGCGTGCTCGTTGCAATAAGATACAGGGCTTGCCCGCCCAAATCACGCTGATGGTGAATAACTTGTCCAGTGGCTATTCCCGGGATATGCAGCTGATTAAGGAACTTTTTCTCCCGGTGTTCGGCGAGATGAAGAGTTGTCTGGAAATTGCAGCTTTTGCTTTGTCGGGTATGGAAGTCAGCCGGAATCTTTTGGATGATGAGCGTTACCGGTATGTATACAGCGTTGAAGATGTAAATCGTCTGGTCATGCAGGGCGTTCCCTTCCGTGATGCTTACCGGAAAGTGGGGATGGAAATTCAGTCTGGTGTTTACCGGCCATGCAGAGAGTTAAAGCATACCCACGCAGGCAGCATCGGTAACCTTTGTTTGAGCGAGATAGAAGGAAAAATGAGTAAAATACTGGACGGATTCGGTTTTGAAAAACTTGATCAGGCTCTGGACCGCCTGTTAAAATAATCGAATCGGGTATATTCTTGTGTGCGGCGGTTGCTTTTTCTCAGAAGGCAGCCGTTTTTTGTTATTATTTGTTTGCCTTGTAGCAGTCAGGTCCGCTTGTTTGAAAATGCACTGCACAGCCTTGCCGGAGGGAGGTAATCCATGTTAAGGGTATGTTATCTGGTGTTATTATTTTCTTAAAAAATGTGTGTGAAAATTAATAATTCGTCGATAAATTTTTCAAAGAGTTGGCGAATATGATATAAATGTGTTATTTTGAAAGATCAAGTCTTTTGTTTCCTGATCTTATGTATTTGTCTGAATCGGGGGGATAAATGGATCAGCAGATAAAAGAAACAACAGGAATATACCATATAAAAGAGCAACATGATGCAGTTAAGATTTCCTCAGGCTCAGGGAATGTATGATCCCACGCATGAGCATGATAATTGCGGGATCGGTTTTGTGGCGCATATTCGGGGAGAAGCTTCACATGACATTGTCATGCGTGGGTTGAACGTTTTGGAAAACCTGGATCACCGCGGAGCAACGAGTGCCGACAATGCCACCGGAGACGGGGCTGGTATTTTGATGCAGATTCCTCACCAGTATTATAAGGATATTTTGCGGTTACCGCTTCCCGAGTGCGGGAAATACGGTACCGGACTGATTTTCCTTCCAACGAAGCACGGAGAGGCTGAACTTTGTCAGGAAGTGCTGAGCAGCTATATTCAGCAGGAAGGACTGGAACTGATTGCATACCGGGATGTTCCGGTGGATCACAGCGTTCCCGGAAAGATTGCAAAAAGGACCGAACCCATTATCCGTCAGGTTTTTGTGAAGGCCAATCTGGAACAGGAAGCGCTGGAAAGAAAGCTTTATCTGGTCAGAAAACTAACCGAGCATGCCATAGCCGGTTCTGCCCTCGAACAGAAGGAATCCTTTTATCAGCCTAGCTTTTCTTCCAAAGTAATTGTCTACAAGGGCATGTTTACTCCTGCCCAGCTGAGATCCTATTATAAGGATATCCGGCATGAGGCTTTCAAATCTGCTATTGCCCTGGTGCATTCTCGTTTTAGCACGAACACCTTCCCGACCTGGGATTTGGCTCAACCTTTCCGTTATCTGGCCCACAACGGGGAAATCAATACGGTGAAGGGGAACCGGAAATGGATGCAGGCCCGGGAAGCCCTGCTGAAGTCGGAAATTTTTGGCGATGATCTGAAAAAAATACTTCCCGTAATTGAAGACGGGAAGTCAGATTCGGCTTCCTTTGACAATGTACTGGAATTTCTGCATATGACCGGTCGTCCGCTGCATCATGCTTTATGCATGATGATTCCCGAATCGTTCAATGAGAAAAATCCCATCCCGGAAAGCCTGAAAGCTTTTTATGAATACCATTCCACCATTATGGAACCCTGGGACGGTCCGGCTTCCATGGTCTTTTCAGACGGCCGCTATATTGGAGGAACACTCGATCGCAACGGATTGCGTCCGTCTCGTTACGTGATTACCAACAATGATCTGGTTGTCATGGGCTCTGAAGTTGGGGTCCAGCAGTTTGCACCCGGAGAGATCCGGGAAAAAGGCCGGTTGCGTCCGGGGAAAATCATGCTGATCGATACCAAGCTGGGCATTATCATTCCCGATAAGGAAGTCAAGGAACAACTGAGCATGCGTAATCCCTACGAAATGTGGCTGAGAGGAAACCGCCTGCGGATGAAAGATATTAAGGTCAGGCAGCGGGTTTCATCCGAACTGGAAAATTTCACCATGCTGGCCCGTGAATTTACCTATTCCAGGGAAGACATGTACGAACTGATCCGGGGTATGGCCCGGGCAGGAGCCGAGCCAACCAGTTCCATGGGGAATGATACGCCTGTTGCCATCTTTTCCGATCGTCCGCAACGTTTTTTCAGTTACTTCAAGCAGCTGTTCGCGCAGGTAACCAATCCTGCCATTGATCCCATCCGTGAAGGGCTGGTGATGTCGCTTACGAATTACATTGGTTCACTGCACTCCAACATATTGAAGGAAAGCCAGAACCATTGCAAGCTGATTAAGTTCGATAGTCCGCTGATTACCAACACTGATCTGGGGAAGATCAAGGATCTGAAGGATGAGATGTTCACCCACCAGACGATCCCCATGGTTTTCTTGGTAAAGGAAGGGGAAAGCGGTTTCCGGAAAGCGTTTGAGGAGATGCTTTCCCTGGCGGAAAAGGCGGTTGACGGGAAGAAGAATTTTATTATTCTCTCCGACCGTAAGGTGGATGAGTTGCATGCTCCGATTCCTTCCCTGCTGGCTGTTGCTGCCGTGCATCATCATCTGATTGTTAAAAAGAAACGCATGCAGGTAGGTATTATTGTGGAATCGGCCGAACCCCGGGAGGTGAACCATTTCGCCCTGTTGCTCGGATTCGGTGCCAGTGTGATTAATCCGTATATGGCCTATGCCGCGATCGACTATATGGTCAAGGAAGGCAAGATTGAGATTGATTACAAAACCGCCCGAAAAAACTATATGAAAGCCGTTGACAAGGGATTGCTGAAGATTATGTCAAAGATGGGAATTTCTACACTGCGGTCTTATCACGGGGCCCAGATGTTTGAAGCTGTAGGACTTTGCCGTGAGCTGGTCGACCTGTACTTTACCGGTACGGCTTCCCGGATCAACGGGATCGGTATTTCTGAAATTGCCGAGGAATACCGGAGGATGCATGAGGCAGCCTGGCAGCAGATTGTACGGGAGGAAGTTTTCCGTTTTGAAAATGCAGGTGTTTATGCCTGGCGGAAATACGGAGAACATCATGCCTGGAATCCGGAGACCATTGGTTTGCTCCAGTGGGCTACCAGGACCAATGACTACCGGAAATACAAGGAATACAGCAGGCGCATCCAGGAAGACAACCGAAAACCTTCTTTTATCCGGGGTTGTTTTACCTATCGGAAAAATCCCATTCCCCTGGAACGGGTTGAACCCGTGGAGGAGATTATGAAGCGTTTTGTCACCGGAGCCATGTCGTACGGTTCTATCAGCAAGGAGGCTCACGAGACCCTGGCTATTGCCATGAACACCATTGGCG
Source organism: Mangrovibacterium sp. (assembly GCA_050256015.1). Taxonomy (GTDB): domain Bacteria; phylum Bacteroidota; class Bacteroidia; order Bacteroidales; family Prolixibacteraceae; genus JBFWIL01. The sequence goes on from JBFWIL010000147.1 coordinate 4,521, forward strand.
GGCGTAGCAATACAGGCGAAGGCGGGGAAGATCCTGTTCGTTTCGGAACGAACAGGCAAAGTGCCATCAAGCAGATTGCCTCGGGGCGTTTTGGGGTCACCAATCACTACCTGACCAATGCGCATGAGTTGCAGATCAAAATTTGTCAGGGGGCCAAGCCGGGTGAGGGAGGACAGCTTCCCGGTTTTAAGGTGAACAAGATTATCGCCAAAACACGGAATTCCACTCCAGGAATTACCTTGATTTCGCCGCCGCCGCATCACGATATTTATTCTATTGAAGATTTGGCCCAGCTAATCTATGATTTGAAGGTGACCAATCCGAGAGCCAATGTGTCGGTGAAACTGGTTGCTGAAGCCGGTGTCGGTACCGTGGCTGCCGGGGTGGCCAAGGCCTATGCCGATCTGATCACGATCTCCGGGGGTGAAGGCGGAACCGGGGCCAGTCCCGCCAGTTCGATCAAACATGCCGGACTACCGCTGGAGATGGGAATTGCCGAGGCTCAGCAGACCCTGGTGATGAATGATCTCCGGGGACGGGTAAGGCTGCAGGTGGACGGGCAGTTGAAAAACGGGCATGACGTAGTCATTACGGCCTGTCTGGGAGGGGAAGAGTTTGGTTTTGCCACCTCCGCCCTGATTACCATGGGCTGCGTGATGATGCGCAAGTGTCATATGAACACCTGTCCGGCCGGGATTGCCACCCAGGATAAGGAACTGCGCAAACGATTTATAGGTAATGCCGCCTATGTGGTGAATTTCTTTCGCTTTGTGGCTGAGGAAGTCCGGGAAATCATGGCCGAAATGGGAATTGAAAAGTTCGATGCGCTGGTTGGACGTGCCGATCTGCTGGAAGTGGATCCGGAGGTGACCAACTGGAAAATGAAGAACATTGACTTCTCCCGTATCCTGTATATGCCGGAAGAAGCCCGGAAATATGCCATTCATCAAACCGATCCGAATATGAAGTCCATTGAGGATCATCTGGACTTCCGGCTGATTGAAGAAGCAGGCAAAGCTATTCTTGCCGGGGAGAAGGTGTGGATTTCCCATCCGGTTGTCAATACCGACCGGACCATCGGGGCCATGCTTTCCGGAGAAATCTCAAGAAGATACGGAGGTGCGGGTTTGCCGGAAGACACGATCAACTGCACCTTTACGGGAACAGCCGGGCAGAGTTTCGGGGCTTTTCTGGTCAGGGGAGTCTCTTTTCGTCTTGAAGGCGATGCAAACGACTATACAGGCAAGGGACTTTCCGGAGGCAAGCTGGTGGTGGTGCCCCAGGCCGGGTCGACTTTTGTTCCTGAAGAGAATATCATTATCGGAAACACCACCTTTTACGGGGCGACAGGTGGGGAAGCCTATATCCGCGGGGTGGCCGGCGAACGGTTTTGTGTGCGGAATTCAGGGGCCAGGGCCGTTGTCGAAGGAACAGGAGACCATTGCTGTGAGTATATGACCGGCGGCCGGGTGGTTGTGCTCGGAAAGACCGGGCGTAACTTCGCGGCCGGGATGAGTGGGGGAATAGCCTATGTGCTTGATGCGGACGGCGACTTTGATTATTACTGTAACAAGGGACTCGTTGAACTTGCTGTTGTGGAAGACCGTGCCGATGTGGATGAGCTCCAGGAGATGATCAGCCGGCATCTGCTTTACACGCAAAGCACGCTGGCAGCGAAAATCCTGACCAGCTGGGATGAATTCCTGCCCCGTTTTGTAAAGGTCATTCCTTTTGAATACAAGAAAGTGCTTGAAGAGATAAAACTCCGGGAAATTGAACGAAAGCTGCAGCTGACCGAGGATGATCCGGGACGACACGAATAACCGATTTATACGAACAGATAAGAAAGAACAAGTTATGGGAGATCCAAGAGGTTTTATGAAGGTAGCCCGCAAAACGAGTGGTTACCGGCCTTTGAATGAACGCATATACGATTACGGGGAAGTGGAACAGACCCTGAATGAGGAAGACCGGCGCCTGCAGGCTTCCCGCTGCATGGATTGCGGTGTTCCTTTTTGTCACTGGGGATGCCCGGTGGGCAGCAAGATCCCGGAATGGCAGGATGCCCTGTACCGGGCGAATGACAGGGAGGCTTATGAAATTTTGCATTCAACCAACAGTTTCCCGGAGATCACCGGCCGGATTTGTCCGGCCCCCTGCGAAAAATCCTGTGTGCTGGCCATACATCAAGAGCCGGTTACGATCCGGGAAAACGAAAGTGCCACAGTTGAAAGGGCTTTTGCCCTAGGTTTGGTGATGCCCAATATCCCGAAAGTTCGCACGGGAAAGAAGGTGGCTGTGATCGGTTCCGGACCGGCCGGTCTTTCGGCTGCAGACCTGTTAAACCGTGCGGGACATACGGTGACCGTTTTTGAAAAAAACGATGCCATTGGCGGGTTGCTGCGCTACGGGATACCCGACTATAAGCTGAATAAGGGTATCATTGACCGGCGGCTGACTATTTTTCGGGAAGAAGGGATCATTATTAAAACCGGAT
>JBFWIL010000148.1:0-6981 GCA_050256015.1 Mangrovibacterium sp.
CTACAACTGTGAATTCCCCCCTCCAAGAGTTGCTGTGCCTGGATCAGCACTGTTCTTCTCATTTTGTAACATTCCCCACGGTGGCCTGCCTGGTTAAAAAAACCTGCCATCCCCTGCTCCCTGAGCTTCCGGGCATAACGCTCAACATTCCGTTGGCTGATGCCCAAAGCTTTGCTTATCTCTGACGCCTGGCACAACTTGTTCTCAACAAGGTTGCCCGGTATGTAACGATAGTTGTTTGTGATATCCTCATGATGGCAAAAGACCGGTGAACCATTATGAAGATAATAAATGAAATCATCCTTCCTGAAAAAACCAACACTGCTGTTTATCAATTTTGTGGTTCCCGGAAATATGGGCAATTGCATTTGCATAAGACTACTTTTCCCCAAATTTACGACACTTTGATTTGCGGTAGACCTTTTCTGATCTGTTTTATTTTCATATATTTATCATACTGGGGTCAGGAAGTCTGAATGTTTCAACAACAATTGTTTTTCCAAGGCCGTTAACCGGACACGGACACCTTCCTCCAACTTCTCATGATCCGGTGTTCTTGGCCTCATTGTTTTGTTTTTGTTTTTCCTGTGAAAGAAGGACAGGAAAACAAGGGACAGGTCACAGCAGCAGTACCACTAAAAGAACCTGTATAAACTGTCCTCAAATGATTTGATGATTCCGAACATGTTTTGTCTGTTTTTAATTGATTGTTTGCGACGGTACTAATTGCATTTTCAGACCACCGGTACAAAGGTGGAACATTGAAAAAGGAAATGTTGTCAAGTTGTTGTCAGGTTGGTGCTTTATATGGTTAAATAAAAAAGGCCGGAAATATTTGATTTTGTGTCGTTTTGAATTGTTTTGATCCCATGTCAGAAAATAACCGGCAATAACTCATTTTTTATGAGCCTTTTTGTTTGATTTTGAATAGAAAAAGATTTTCCGAAAAGAAAGAAAAAACAGTCAAAAAAAGAAAGAAAGCCAAACCGTCAGCCGGTCGAAGCAAAAAAGCAAGGCTGTCACGCTTGACCGGTAATTACCTTCAAAAAAAAGGAAAATCGAATAAGCAAAAAACCGGGACACTTGCCCCGGCCTTGCATTTTATCCTGCATGGGGATTTGAGGGGAGACCGGCTAACTTGGCTTTTCTTTTGGTTTTTGGCAGGAATATTTTCAGCATGGAATTTTTTGAGTGCGGGTAGGTACATGTACACAATCAATTAAAAGCTGTTGTTTACAGAACAGCCAAAAAATCATTTAATTCTGAAGATGTTTTGAATGAAACAACAGGAACTTCCCGGAATGACCGTTTTTGCTTCTGAACATGAGTTTTACGGACTGCCTGGAACATCCGCTCTATGTTTTCTGCCTGGTTGATAAAATGGTGTTTAATTTTATTTTGCTCAAAAAAAGTCACGAACTCATCGGTTGCCGATCGTGATATAAAACTGATATCGGAAAAATCAAGGGTTACCTCCGGCACATCTGTTTTAACCTGATTTTGCAGAAAATCACTGGCAGAAACCCTGGTTGCAATCATCGGGGGGAAAAAATCCCTTATTTTGAGCTGTCGTTCCACTGTCTGTAAATTTTGTTGCAAGTTAAAAGATTATTTTCACCCGACAAAATCGTAGAAATTAAACCCGGGAGGAACAGACCGGGGAATCCTCATAGAAAGCATCGTGCCGGGGAACTCTACTTTTTCAGGTGTTTGGGTTATTTGTTCTGTCATATCTGTCCATACATAAAAACAATCCCCTGAATACATGAAATATTTTCCATTGAGTCCCTCGACTAACATCGTACGGGATGTACTTAATCCGAATCCACGGTTTTCCGGAATATTTTTGGTGCTTTTCCCGTGTATTGCTTCATGTATTGCCTTTTCATGGGTTGTAATATCCGGGTATTTTTGACTTATAAGATACGATTGTAGTAAACCTATACCCAAATCACAAATACACAAATCAAGGTAGCCCTTCTGTGGATAATATTGAACCATCATCCATCCTTTTTCACAGTGCGCATGCTCCACAATATTATCAATAGCCTCTGTTATCAGATAACTAATCACAGAACGCATGGACCCGGTTAATGCCAGTTTATAGCTTAGCAGAGCATTGAAGGAATCCAAAAGCTGATCCCTTATCTCAATGGATTTCGTATCCAAACCGGTAGGGAAATCACATACAGGAAGATATGTTTTTGAGCGGTATTGATCCAGCAATTTTTGTGGCATATTGTACTCTGCAGACAATATCCCGCCAGAAAATGCCAGTTTATCCAGATAGCTGCTTATAGCACTCAAAAATCCGCTAAAATTCCCGTTATCTTTCGTCTTCTGAATAAGTGCAGCAACCGGAAGAATCAGAAAAGGATGGATAAATTTGACAGGTAACAGATTAAATTCAATCAGACAATCGCTTTTCGTAAGACGGTCATATTGTTCCAATACCGGTAAGAGTTGTTGAAGTGAGGCACCAAATGAATCACTTTGTGGTTGTCCGATATAAATCGTATATTTTTTCATTATCACATAATACACAAATAAAATTTAAAAGTAAGAAATGAATTTTGAATGAATCGTTTTTTCAGCTTCTTTTATCTCCTGAATCTTTATCAAAAGCCACCATGTTGTACATTTCCCGCAGCCTGCTTCGTACACGGGTTCCGTAACGTGCTTCCAGTTCCGAAGCAGACAGATTGGTTGTTACATGTGTCAGCATTCCTTTGGAAACAAACAACTCGTAACGGGAGAGGATGATTTCAGCCATCACCTGGCAGTCATTTCCGAAATATTTCAGGGGCTGTTTCACGCCCAGGTCATCAAAGCAATAAACCACGGGAACCGGGCCGTTCTGCTGAACCCGTTAAATTTTTTTCTTTCCCCATAATGAAAATTTTTAGGGGGTTCCTGTTTAGCCTTTTTATAGTCTCAGATTTCCTTACCCCAGTATGATAAATATATGAAAATAAAACAGATTAGAAAAGGTCTACCGCAAATCAAAGTGTCGTAAATTTGGGGAAAAGTAGTCTTATGCAAATGCAATTGCCCATATTTCCCTGTGGCGTTTATGTTTATTATGGCCGTCAGTTTTTTACAATCTGTTTTTCACTTACATAACTAGACAGGGCATTCTCCGGAAAATGCCGGGAGCAATAAATCGAATACGGAGCCAGTAAAGGCTCCTTATCATTCCCGGACACACCGCACCGGGAAACCGTACGCCCGGTGGTTGTTGTTCGACGGGTACACGTAGCTGCTGTAGAAGCGCAGGTTGTACCCATAGCTCGAATGCGGCGAGGCGGGCCAGTAGTTGCCGTTGGAACCTGCATCGTAGAGAACCCCATTGCCGCAATGACGATAGCCGGCTGCCGGCCAGTATCCGGCGGTTATGGCTGTCCATGTAACTCCGTAATCAGCAAACGTGCCTACTGTACTTGTTGTTGTTCCATTACTTCCTAAAGCACTCCATGGAGAATAACCTCCGCTCCATGCGGGAACACGCCAACCCGGCGGGCAAGGATCGAAAATGGTTTTATCGGAAGGTGTTGTTGTGGAAGCACCGCCCCAAAGAGCTTCATTCTGGCAACTATGATCATTCGTAGATGTGTACCAGTCGTAACCGGTTGCGGAATTATTTACGCCTTTGTAAAACACTTCCGGATTTTCAATTGAATTGGAAAGGTTGTTCGATACGCTTACAGTCTGCTCCTTGCTCTGAAGTGTGAAACTGCTGCCGCTGCCGTCGTACACCGTAGCCTCGGAATTTGAACTGACAGAGGTGGAAGCCGTGAAGGGATCCTTCCTTCCCCACTGGTAATGGAGACCTATAGTAGTTGTTGTAGCTGGTGTTACTGTCGTTGCTCCGAGATTCCTGTCCATAAAAGTGTAAGTATAACTTCCGCCGTTGGTTACATCGTAGGTGGTACCATTGGAAGGAGTGTCCGGATCGTAATTGGTTACCCAGATATGCCAGGACCAAAGTATTGTGCTTCCGTCACTGTCGTACGCCGCTATGACGGCATTACCCGTAGCCGAAGCATCATTTGTTTTAACAGTAACGGTCTGTGCACTGCTGCTGAAACCGCTAAGTGATATTAAACCGGTCGATGATTCCCAAACTATACCCATAGAGTAAGCCGTATGATTTACATCCAGTCCCGTACCTGCCACATCACCGCCATTCCCCTTCACATTTACAGGTATAGTGAGCGCCTCCCCGGGAACTATCATATAACAATTTGCCGTTTCTCCCGTAACTATTGGTATGGAACTTCTGACAGTAACATTAAGAGTATAATTTTTTCCGGCAGTCAAAGACGAAAGGCCTGCCGTTGAAGCATCGACTGTAGTTGTCATAGTTTTGCCATCTACCGTGAAACTGAACGTGATATTTCCTGACAAGGTTGAAACGGCAGGCACCATCAGCACGGTTACTGTTTCACTGCTACCCGATGCAATGGAAGAAATCCCGGGATCGACGGTAACCGTTCCTGCGGTGCCGCTGCCATAGGTGCCCGTGGTCATGTCCATGGTGTTGGACGTGAGGATGCCGGCATTGGCGATGCTGATGCCGCTCACGGCACAGGTGCCGCTGTAAGCGGCGTCCCGGATCAGGTTAAGGGTGACCTTTGCATAGGCATGTTTCAGGGTAAAGGAAACCGGTGTTCCGCTCACGGCTGTCACGCCGGTCTGGTAACACAGGTCCCGGTCCGAAGCGTAAAGTTGGGAAGTAAGCGTCATAACTCCGTCGCTGTAATCGCTGTTATAGGGATAATACGCGCACAACTCCGCCTCGCTTCTGGTCAGGTAAACAGGGGTGACACCCGAAGCAACGTCCCAGCCACTTTCGCTGTTGGAGTACTGCACATTGCTCCTTGTCCCTGCATATCCCGTACTGGCCAGCCGGAAAACGCCGATGTCGCCGCCCGAAAGTTCCGTTGCTGAACGCGTGGAAACACCGGTAAAGCGAATGTTCCCGATCCGCAGCGGGGCATAGCCGTCTCCTTCTTCAGCCACATCATCCCTGCTGCAGGCAGCCAGTATAATCAGCAATCCCAATAAACAGTTCTTTATATAACCACTCCCATGTTTCATCCAAACAAAATTCAGATGGCCCTTATTCCACGCTTACCTCTCCTGCTGAAATATTGTTCCATGCATTAATTTCTGATTCCAAAGAAAGTTCACCTCCGCTGACCGTGACCGTGTATCGGTAATTGTTGCCTGCTTCCCACTCACTAAAGGTTGAGTCGCCGCTTCCCGTAGGGAGTATGCCGGTTACCATACTTAAAGTCCCGTTAATTACCAGGTACAGCGTAATGGTAATATTTTCGGCAATAGCCGGTACGACCAGGACACTGATTTCGGAAGCGGTTGCCGATAAGGCCTGAACGCCGCTGAAGGTAAGTTCTTTGGTTGTGTTTAACGAATCAAACCGGCTTTCCGGTGACGCCTCCAGGCTCATCGTACCTGTACCCCACGAAAAGTATTCCCCGCTCCTGGTTAATTTTATATCGGTCACGGAGCCGCTGCCTTCAAAATCATCAGCCAGTTTTACCGAAAAGGTAAGCTCGGCCAGGGCATGTATGAAGACCAGTGAGGCCGTGTTGTTTTCTTTATCCACAGTCGCCAGGGCTGAAGGTATTCTGTTTTCCACAGTTGCCAGGGCATACATGTAATCCGCCTGTTCGGTTGCCCCGAAAGTTTCGGGATTCCGGATCGTGACCGGTATGATGACCTTGTCTTCCTTTGTTGCTTTAACAGGGCTGGAAGCAGAAGGTTCTTCCGTAGGGTAATAGCCGTACACCATTGCGGTATCTTCGGTCAGGTAAATGGTATCACCGGTAATTATCCAGCTCCCTCCGTTAGCTGTATAGGTCACATCCGTCGAAGGGTATCCTGTCCCTGAAATGAATATCCCGATGGTACTGCCGTCGGTAAAACCGGTTCCGTTTTCAACAGACCGGGTGGAAACGTTGCTGCTGATCCCTGCCATCTCTGCCGTAATCTGCAACTCCCCGGTTGAAATGTTCTCACCGGGAGGGTCTTCTTTGGAGCACCCTGCCCCGAAAACGATAACCGCCAGGGTGATCATTATTAAATAATTTTTCCCCTTTTTCATCCGTAAATATATTGTTCTTAAAGGCCGAATGGAACATTTTCACAGGTATTTGCGTTTCTTGCAAATATGTTCCATGTCTTTGTTTTGTACCGTATGATGACCTTGTCGGTTCCCTGTTTCTAACTCACATCAACGTCGGTAGGTCCCGTTGTTGTCCAATCTGCAATATTCACAGAAGAGTCGATTGTAAGTTCGCCTCCGCTGATCGTAACCCGGTATTCGTAATTATTCCCCGCTTCCCAGGCCGGAGCCGTGATTGTACCGGTATATTCCACTCCGTCGATGGTCAGGACAAGGGTTGCATTATCCGGCGACGACGACCCGAGCGGTGCGACCAGTACCGCAGCAACTACATTGTCAGATGCTGTTTCACTGTAATCATTGATGATTGTAGTTCCGCTTAAACTAATTGTTGTTGAAGCGGACCCGGTAAGGCTGACCGTCCCGTCTGCCAAAGACAGGGTTCCGCTGCCGGCTATACTGCTGCTGCTGGTCAGGATAATTGCGCTCAGGGTCCCTCTGCCGGAAAAATCCAATCCCTTGTTTACAATAAAAGAAAGTTCCGTCAGTCCGTGATAAAAAGTCAGTGAAGCAGTGGAACTAGTCTTATTTATACCGGATGCTGTTGCATACATGTAATCTGTTTGTGTATTACCGCTTACATCAAAACCGGTAACGGCAGATGCAATTTCGACCGGTACGGTGCTTGATGTTCCGTTCATTGCCGGAGTCAGGGCAGACGGATAAAAACCGTAAACCGTTGCACTACTTTTAGTCAGGTAAATGGAACTGCTTCCGGTCCAGCTTCCACCACTGCTGCTGTACGTATAGGTCGCCGCTGTTGAAGTATACCC
>JBFWIL010000149.1:0-6955 GCA_050256015.1 Mangrovibacterium sp.
TGAACGCGGAGTGCTGGGCGAATATGCCCTGAGCCTGGGAGACGGTTATCTCATTCACGGAACGCTTTATCAGCGTTTTCTGGGGTTGCCGGTGACTCACGGCTGCATTCGTATGAATGATGGAGATCTGGAGACTGTTTTTAAGACCCTGCCGGTTGGAGCCAGGGTGTTTATCTATTAAAGGAAGAATACCCGAAGAGAAGTATATGAACAGAAAGATGGTTTTGCCGGTTTTTTTGATTCTGACTGTACTGGTGGCTCTCCAGTACACCGTTTTTTCCGTAGCGGCCGTGAACAGGCGAATGAAGGTGATCAACAGACAGGTTGATGTCAGACTGCTGGCTCCGGTCGCCGTAGTTGGCGATAAGGCCTGGATCAGGCTTTATAAGGAAAAAGACTGGTTGCAAACCCGGCTGCAGATTGCCCGCACCGACTCGATCAGTTTGTCTGTTAACCTGCCCGACAGTACAATGCAGATCGAACTGAAAGGAGTGGTGCTGAAGAAAATCCGCTTGCTTGACTTTCGGGCTGACTGCTTTTTGAGGGAACTTCAACCAATTGCTTATCATCACCTGTTTGGGAAACAGGCCCGGGCAGAGCGGGTTATCGCTTCGATTCCCAAACAGCCGTTGGTGATTAAAAAGGCCCCCAAAGATACTTTAGAGGCAGGAGTACCTCGTCTTCCGGCCGATTCTGCCCGTATTAATCCGGTTTCCTGGATGATGCAACTCGATAACGGGGTGATTCTGCAAATTCGGGGAATGGCTGCTCCGGAGGCTGCCCGGGGAAGCGGAAGAGCAAGCGGGTTTATTATTGCCCGATATTTGAGGCAAACCTTCCGGGATATGGCCTATGCATTGGTCTTCCGGGTTCCGGAATACCAACCGGAGATCCGGTTGGTGATTCCCCTGTCCGATGCCATAGCTGTTTTCCGTGCCCTGCCTGAAACTCCTTTGGTGTGTATTCGTTTATAGGCTGGTTTGCATTGAGCTTTTCGTTCCTTAGCAGCCGGGCTTTCTGGGGTATCCATGCGGCTGTTTCCCGGAAATCTGTACTTTTGCAGGAGCCGGCCCGAAGCCGGAGACAAATAGGAAAGATATGGATGTGATACTTGACAATGCGGAAACGGAACGGCAATTCCAGGAGATACTGTCCGGCATTCGCCGGCTGAAGAACGGGGAGACAGTGGCCCGGATGAAAGCCCTAGGGGCCGTTTACCGGATTAGCTGGGGAGCATCGGTGGTTTCCCTGCGCGAACTGGCCGGCAGGTATGCAAAAAGCCACCTCCTGGCGCTGAAGCTCTGGAACAAGCAATGGCGGGAGACCATGATCCTGGCTACTTTGCTGGAAGATCCGGAGTTTTTGAGCGAAGAACAAATGGATTACTGGACAAAAAACTTTGAAACCGCCGAGCTGTCAGAACAGGCAGTGGCTAACCTGTATGTGCATTCGCCTCTGGCTTTTGCCAAAGCCCTGGAATACTGTTGCGGAAAGAAACACTGGGTGCGCTATACCGGTCTGCTGCTGATGGGACGACTGGCCCGTTTTGACCGGCAGGCTATCAATGAACTGTTTGAAGGGTTCTTTGAGCTGCTCCCCCCCCTGATGAAAGATGCTTCCCTGGCTGATGTATGTTATCGCTCGCTCTTGTTGCTCGCTGGGCGAAACGGGCAGTTGCGGAGGCAGGTGCTGGACTTCCTGGAGCCGGTTAAGTCTGGCGAAAGTGAACAGGCTGCCAGACTGGCGGAGATTCTGACGGAGGAACTTAAACCCCTTGAAGGTTAACCGGGGGTGTCTTGGTGTAACGAAAAAGGCATGAACTGACAGTCTGTCAATGCATGCCTCCCGGCGGAAAGTGAGGGATTCGAACCCCCGGTACCCCGAAGGGTACAACAGATTTCGAGTCTGCCCCGTTCGACCACTCCGGCAACTTTCCGTTTGGAGGGGCAAAAATCATAAATTTTTCTGACTTGCAGAAATTCCCTGTCGTTTTTTTTATCTTGTCCCGCATAAACTGAATGACCCAAGGCGGAAAATTAGCGTTTGGCACTATTTTTATTGCCGTATCATTCGTAAATGGAAACACACAATATATTATGAATCTGACAAAATCATCCAACCCGGTATTCGGGAGAACAATTCTGGAAGAGGTTCGCAGTGGTCTGCAGAAGGAAAGTATGAGCATCCGTGGAACTGTAAATAAAACGGGTTTGCTCTTGCTGATTGTGATTTTTGCGGCTATGTTTACATGGCGTAAATTTTTTGAAGCTTTTGATTATTCCTCGGGAGAGACCGCTTTTTCTGCTGTGTCTGTCTGGCTTATTGCGGGAGGAATAGGCGGTTTTATTACTGCCCTGATCACCACCTTCAGTCCGAAGCGGGCCCGGGTTACCGCACCGGTGTATGCTGTTTTCGAGGGACTTTTCCTGGGGGGGATCTCTGCTTTTTTCGAAAGCAGGTTCCCCGGTCTGGTGATGCGGGCCGTTTCGCTTACCTTCGGGGTTTTCTTTGTGTTGTTACTACTGTACCGTTCGGGAAAGATCCGGGCGACGGGTAAATTTCGCATGGGCGTATTGGCTGCTACGGGCGGTATTGCCCTGGTGTATCTGGGAAGTTTCATTGCCGGATTATTCGGAGTGAATCCGGGCTTTTTGTATGGGAACAGTTCCCTGAGTATCGGAATCAGTTTGCTGATTGTCGCTGTGGCTGCCCTGAATCTGATTCTCGATTTTGATTTTATTGAACGGGGTGCTGCTGCCGGTGCTCCTCGTTATATGGAATGGTACGGGGCATTCGGCCTGATGGTAACCCTGATCTGGCTCTATGTGGAAATGCTTCGTCTGCTGTCCAAGCTGGCTTCAAGCAGGGAGTAGCCGGCATGTAGGATATTTTACAGGGACTGCCGGGTCCCTGTCGCTTTTATTTTAGCCCGATTAGTGTTACTTTCGTCCGAATTTTCAAGTTTTCAGTTCGTATGGAGTTGATCGAGGTAAACGACAGGAAGTCTGTCAATACGTTTCATGAGCTTCCTTTCCGGATCTATAGGAATGATCCTAACTGGATTCCTCCGCTGCGGATGATGGTGGAATCGATCTTTGACAAAACTAAAAATCACAGTCTGAAAGAAGGAGCGGTGTGCCGTTGGGTGCTTACCGAGCGGGGAGAACCCATAGGCCGGATTGCCGCTTTTTTGGTGCCAACTTATGCTTTCAGTTTTGATCAGCCTACCGGAGGGATCGGTTTTTTTGAATGTACGGATAATCAGCAGGCTGCCTGTTTGCTGTTTGATACGGCTGTGCGCTGGTTGAAGGAACAGGGGATGGAGGCAGCCGACGGCCCGATCAATATAGGAGAAAATTTTTTTAACTGGGGCCTGCTGGTGGACGGTTTCATGCCCCAGGGTTACGGCATGCCTTACAACCCGCCTTATTACCGGAAATTTTTTGAAAGCTACGGATTCCAAACCTATTACAAACAATTCAGTTATCATTTGGAATTTGGAGAGAATTACCTGCCTGAGCGTTTTTGGAAAATTGCCAAGCGGATTGCCGGGAAACCGGAATACCGTTTTGAACCTTTTCGTTATGCCGAGAAAGAGCGTTTTATTGCCGATTTCATCCGGATTTATAATAAGGCCTGGGTCAAACACGGGAATTACAAGCGAATTGATCCAGATGAAATTGACGACATGCTGCAGCAGTCGCGTATGATGATTGAAGAAGATTTTATCTGGTTTGCCTATTCCCGGGGGGAGCCCATTGCTATTTTCATGATGGTTCCCGACCTGAATCAGTTGTTTTGTCTTCTGAAGTCCGACAAATTGAATTTTTTTCGTTTACTGAAACTGTTCTACCTGAAGAAGAGAAGGGTGATTAACCGGGGGCGTGTGCTCGTGATGGGGGTTGTTCCGCGTTTTCAGAAGCTGGGTATTGAATCGGCTCTTTTTTATCAGCAGATGCTGGTTATGCAGAAGAAACCCTGGTACAGGGAACTGGAGATTGGCTGGGTGGGGGATTTCAATCCCAAGATGATTTCTCTATTTCAGGCTGTGGGAGGAAAACATGTCAAAACCCATTTGACGCTGCGTTATTTGTTTGACCGGCAAAAAGAATTTTTCCGGGCTCCGGTAATTGAAGACTGAATCGGCTAACTTTGGAAAAAATATACAGACGTTTAATCCCAATTGCATATGCGAGTCCAGGAAGTAGTCAATAAGACCAGTAAAATACTGTTTCACCGGGTTCCCCGCCTGATCTACAGGTATGACGGGAACTGGGCGGCCCCTTTTGACGGGATGGTCGAGAAAATTTTCAGCCCTAAGGAGAATCCTTCTTTCAAAAATGGTGAAGCCTGTCGCTGGATCCTGCTCGACGAGAAGGGAGAGCTGCTGGGACGTATTGCAGCTTTCGTAAATTATACGAAGGCAGCTGCCTATGAACAACCCACCGGGGGATGTGGCTTTTTTGAATGTGTGGACAGTCAGGAAGCGGCCAGCCGGCTGTTTGATACGGCCAGGGATTGGCTGAAAGAAAGAGGGATGGAAGCTATGGACGGACCTGTAAATTTCGGGGAAAATTACATGAACTGGGGACTGCTGGTTCAGGGATTTATGCCTCAGGGCTATGGAATGCCCTACAATCCGCCATATTATCAGCAGTTGTTTGAAAATTACGGCTTCCGGGTGTATTTTAAGCAATACAGTTATCATCTTGATTACACCGTACCTTTTCCTGAACGTTTCTGGAAGATTGCAGGCTGGGTGGCCCGGAAACCGGATTATGCCTTCCGGCATTTCCGTTTTGACCAGTCGGAAAAGTTTATCAGCGATTTTTGTCAGATTTACGACGAGGCCTGGAAGTTTCACGGACATTTTCGCCCGCTTGACCGGCAGGATCTGCGCGATTTTCTGCATGATGCCAAAACTGTTCTGGATCCGGAGATGGTCTGGTTTGCCTATCACAGGGACGAACCCATAGCCCTGTTTGTGATGATCCCTGATATTAATCAGATTTTCCGGAAGTTGAATGGAAAGATGAACCTGCTGAACATGCTTCGGTTTTTTTATTATAAGAAGCGTGAAGCAATTACCCGAACCCGGATCCTGATTATGGGGGTGGTGCCCAAATACCAGCGTTCGGGAGTGGAGTCGGCCATTTTCTGGCATCAGGAAAAGCTGATGAAAAAGAAGCCTCAGTACAAGGAGATAGAGTTGTCCTGGGCAGGTGATTTTAATCCGAAGATTGTCTCGCTTTATGAGTCGGTCGGAGGAAAACATGTGAAAACGCATTGGACCATGCGTTATTTGTTTGACCGGAAGAAACCTTTTACACGGGCTCCGCTTATTAATCACTGAAATAGGGGACAATTAAAGCTAAAAATATTTGCAGATTGAGTCAGGATGCGTATATTTGCAGCCCGATTGATTTCGGATCCCGAAAAGACAAAATTTAGAAAATATATTGCAATGAAAAAGGAAATACACCCTGACAACTACCGTTTGGTTGCATTCAAGGACATGTCAAACGGTCAGATTTATCTGACGAAGTCGACGATCCAGGCCAAAGAGACTGAGGTGGTTGACGGAACGGAATATCCGCTGGTGAAGCTTGAAATTTCCAGCAGTTCGCATCCTTTTTATACCGGCAAGATGAAGCTTGTCGATACGGCAGGACGTGTGGATAAGTTTATGAGCCGTTATCAGAAACATATGGATGCCCGGAAAAAATAATGCGGATTATTCCGGATTTGAGAAATACTGAAGCTTCGCTCCGCGAAGCTTTTTTTTTTGGCTTACTTTGCAAGTGTGCAAAGCGGTTAAATTGATGTGCGGGTTATTTGGCACGGCAATTGCTCCTTTAGCGGCCGGGACAGGCCGCCTCTGTAACCCGACAAAATGACATAGCGAATCAGTATTATGAGCGATAAAGAAGGAAAAAGCATTACGCCAATGATCTTGTCCGGATATTCCGGTGAGGATAATGAACTTATCCCCATTCTGAATGACGGAGATGAATCTGAAATCGATAATTTCCGGGCACCGGAGATATTGCCGGTATTGCCTTTACGGAACACGGTGCTTTTCCCCGGGGTGGTTATTCCTATCACTGTGGGACGTAAAAAGTCGTTGGAACTGATCCGGGATGTGTGGCGTTCGGATAAGTTACTGGGAACGGTTACGCAGATTGACGGATCTGTTGACGAACCGGAACAGCATGATTTGTTCCGTCTGGGCACGGTAGCTCAGGTCCTTAAAGTCCTGGAGATGCCCGATGGCTCCACTTCTGTAATTATTCAGGGCAGGCGTCGTTTGGAAGTTCTTGAATAT
Organism: Mangrovibacterium sp.; assembly: GCA_050256015.1. Taxonomy (GTDB): domain Bacteria; phylum Bacteroidota; class Bacteroidia; order Bacteroidales; family Prolixibacteraceae; genus JBFWIL01. The sequence goes on from JBFWIL010000149.1 coordinate 6,326, forward strand.
TCGGAGGAAGACCCTTACTTCCGGGCCAGGATCAGCCTGCTCGATGAGGTACGGGAAGGCATGCATACGGAGGAGTTTCAGGCAGTCGTTGGCTCCTTGCGTGATTTGTCGGTCAAAATTGCCCAATATGCTCCGAATGTACCGGCAGAAGCCAGTTTTGCAGTTAGGAACATTGAAAATCCCACCTTTCTGATTAATTTTATTTGTTCGAATACGGATCTGAAGGTGGGAGAAAAGCAGAAACTGCTGGAAATGGCAGAAATCCGGGAGCGGGCAGTGCAGCTGATGTCTTATCTGATGCGTGAGGTGCAAATGCTGGAACTGAAGCGGGATATCCAGTCCAAGGTTAAGCTGGAACTGGATCAGCAACAGCGGGAATTTCTGTTAAACCAGCAGATGAAGACGATCCAGAATGAGCTGGGAGGTAATCCTGTGGAGCAGGAAATCGGGGAGCTGAAGGAAGCAGCCGAACGGAAGTCGTGGAATAAGGAGATGGCTGCATATTTTGAAAAAGAAGCCGGAAAGCTGATGCGTCTGAATCCTGCCGCAGGTGAGTATTCTGTTCAGTTTTCCTATTGTCAGACCTTGCTGGATCTGCCATGGAATGAATGTACGCAGGATAATTTCGAT
>JBFWIL010000150.1:0-6870 GCA_050256015.1 Mangrovibacterium sp.
GTACTGAAAAACGGACAGGTTGCCGAAAGCGGTTCGCCGGATTTGTTGAGAAAGATAAACGGAATTATCGCAAAAATGGTAGAACGACAAATGGCTGCTGTAAATTGAAGTAAGATGGAAACTAAAAGGCAAAAAATAAAATTAATAAAAGGCAATGTACAGGAAACACTTTTATTGCCTTTATGGGAGCGGGCAACCGAAACAAAAAAAAGCAATCCCCGGATAGTTGATAACAAAGCGGTTGAAATTATCGATAAACTTGATTATGACTTTTCAACGATTACTGCGAACCTTAATGAAGTGTCGATAACAGGATGGGTAGCACGATGCCTTCATATTGACCGGGCTGTTACAAAATTTATAGAAAAACATCCGGAGGCAACCATTATAAATCTTGGTTGCGGACTGGACACTACTTTCGACCGCGTTGATAACGGAAAAATTATGTTTTACGAATTGGATTTCCCGGAAGTAATTGAGCTGAGAAAATCTTTTTTTCAGGATACGGAAAGGCATAAAAGCATTGCTTCTTCATTTTTAGAAAAAGAATGGTATCGCAAGATAGGGAAACCCAAAGGCCTGTTATGTATTGCCGGAGGTGTGCTGTATTATTCTAACGAGAAACAAATAAAAAGCTTCTTTATTTCGATGGCAGATCATTTCGGACAATGTGATTTTTTCTTTGACTCACTTTCTCCAATGGGGATGAAAGTTGCAAAAAAACAAGTATTGAAAAAAGGGGGAATGGGTATGTCCCAGGATGGTGGCTGGGGACTGAAATCCATAAAATCGCTTGAAAAATGGGACAAGAGATTGAAAGTTGTTCGTGCAGTTCCTATGTACAAAGGAATGAAAAAAGGACTTCCCTTCTCAACAAAATTTATCCTGTCTATGCCTGATATATTGGGAGTTTGCCATATGGTATATGTAAGTATGGAGGAAAAGCAAATGAAACGAGCCATGAGAGCCATACCTCTCACACAGGAGCATGATTATCCTGGCGAGTTCCATCTGGCAATTAAAAAAATATAAACGTATGAAATAATTGCTGTTAGCCAAGGGCTAACAGCTAATAGCAAAAAGCATAAAAATTAAATTATGGAATACAGAATAGAAAAAGATACTCTTGGCGAAGTAATGGTTCCTGCCGATAAATATTGGGGAGCGCAAACGCAACGTTCACGCGAGAATTTTCCTATCGGCCCCGAGGCTTCTATGCCCAAAGAAATCATTCACGCGTTTGGGTACCTGAAAAAAGCAGCGGCAATCACCAATGCCGAATTGGGCGTACTTCCGCAGGAAAAAGCATCGCTTATCGAAAAAGCCTGTAACGAGGTTATTTCGGGAAAATTAGACGACCAGTTTCCGTTGGTTGTGTGGCAAACCGGTTCCGGAACACAGTCGAATATGAACTGTAATGAGGTAGTGGCTAACCGTTGCCAGGTACTGGCCGGGAAAAAACTCAGGGAAGGCGAACGTATTATCCATCCCAACGATGATGTCAACAAATCGCAGTCGTCGAACGACACTTTTCCGACAGCAATGCACATCGCAGCTTATAAAAAACTGGTGGAATATACTATCCCGAAAATTGAACTATTGAAAAATACACTGCTTTCCAAGTCTCAGGAAATGAAGGATGTGGTAAAAATAGGCCGTACGCACTGGATGGATGCTACTCCATTGACCTTACAACAGGAATTTTCGGGTTATGTGGCACAGCTTGAACATGGCCTTAAAGCCCTGAAAAACACACTGCCCCACCTGTCTGAACTGGCCCTGGGCGGTACTGCTGTAGGAACAGGGTTAAACACGCCCAAAGGCTATGCCGAAAAGGTGGCTGAAAATATTGCAAAACTAACCGGTTTGCCGTTTGTTTCGGCACAAAACAAATTCGAAGCCCTGGCGGCACACGATGCCATTGTAGAATCGCACGGTGCTCTTAAGCAACTGACCGTAAGCTTGATGAAAATCGCGAACGACATTCGACTGATGGCGTCAGGCCCGCGTTCGGGTATCGGTGAGATTACCATTCCTGCCAACGAGCCCGGCTCTTCCATTATGCCGGGAAAAGTAAACCCCACACAGGTAGAAGCGCTTACAATGGTTTGTGCACAGGTGATGGGTAACGATACTACCATTACCATTGCCGGCTCAAACGGGCAGTTCGAACTCAATGTTTTCAAACCGGTAATGATTAACGCATTTTTGCAATCAGCAACATTGCTTGCCGATGCCTGCCAGTCGTTTAACGACCGTTGTGCTGTTGGCATTCAGCCTAATGATGCACGCATCAACGAATTGCTGAACAATTCACTGATGTTGGTTACGGCGCTTAACACGCATATTGGTTACGACAAAGCAGCCAAAATTGCCAAAAAAGCACACGCCGAAAATACCACGTTAAAAGAAGCGGCACTGGCGCTTAATTTTCTTACAGAGGAACAATTCGACCAGTGGGTTGACCCGGCAAAAATGACCGGTTCATTATAAAAAAATACAAAAACATGAACATTCCAACATTACAAACACAGTACAGTAAAATAAACAACCTTTTGTACATTAGTTATTTGCCCAAAGTAATCAATGCGGCAATTGACATCAATTTATTTGAAATTTTTTCAGGCAGCAGCCTTACATTAGATAACATAGTTGAAAAACTCAATACTCAAAAGAACGTTACCGGGGCCCTTTTGAAAGTATTAACTGAGATTGGACTGGTTGCCAAAGAAGATGACAAATACTGCCTGACCGGCTTATCAGAAGAATATCTTGTCCGAACGTCGGAAGCGACCCAATTGTACGAAGTAAAACGATTTACCGGGAGCGCCGGGCCATTCGATTTTTTACCTCAGGTGCTGAAAGGCCAAATGCCCGAATTCGATGGTAAAATGTGGAGTTCGAAAGAAGCTGCTTTAAACATGGAACAGGGTATGAAAGCCGGTGGTTTGCAAAGCGTGGTCTCTTTTGTAAAAAGTATTCCCGAATTCAGTTCCTGCACCGACATGTGCGATTTGGCAGGAAATATCGGGTATTTTTCGTATGCCTTTTTACAGGAAAATCTTAATCTGACTGCTCATGTTTATGATTTGCCGGCGGTTTGTCAAATTGCGAAAGATGTAAAACAAAACGAAAAAGGTTTCAACAGGGTTACTTACCACGATTTCGACATGAAAAAGGATGAATCATTTGGCGAAGGCTATGACTTTTTCTTTATTTCCCATTTTTTGTATGAATATGCGGCAAACGGTACTCTTGGCGATTTCTTCAGGAAAGTGAACCGCGCGATGAAACCTGGCGGAATATTTGTATCAAACCACATCTGCGATAAAGCTCTTGATAAAGAAAATTTATTAACTCTTTCGTTAGTCGAACTGCAAACGCGTGCTTTGGGCTATCCGACCCACCAGTTGCCGGAATCTACATTGAAAGCAGCACTTACGGAGGCCGGTTTTGGAGACTTTCGTATCCAACAATCCGACGGGAGTTATGCTTTCCCGACACTTTTGCTATCAGCAAAAAAATAAATGGAGTTAATTAAATGCCTACAGCAAAATTAAAATCATGAGCATACAGAAAATCAACAACTGGTTTGAGAGACGCGCATCGGGCATTATAAAATACAGGTGGCTTGTAATTGTTTTATTTATCGCGATAGTCGGCATATCGTTTACTGGATTGCCGAAACTGGTAATGGAATCGTCTTGGGACGGGTATTTCCTCGAAGGCGACCCGATGCTGGTCAAAACCGACGAGTTTAAGGAAATATTCGGGAACGACAATTTTGTGGCCGTACTTACCGAATGCGACAATACATTCAGCAAACAGTCGCTCGAACTTATCCGGGAACTTTCCAACGAATTGACAGACAGTTTGTCGTATGCCGAAAAAATTACTTCGCTTACCGACATCGAATTTATGGTAGGTACCGAATATGGTATGCAAATCGAACAAATTGTGCCCGAAGAAATCCCTTCGGATAAAGTATCGCTCGATTCCATCCGTATGAAAGCATACAGTAAGCCAAATGTTGCCGAAAAACTGGTTTCAAAAGACGGACGTTTGACCTGGATAATCTTAAAACTGCGTACTTTCCCCGAAGATTCGGTTTGGCAAAAAACAAGTACAAAGGGGCCTGATTATATTACAGGTGAAGAAACTGAAAGAATTATAACCAAAGAAAAATACAAGGCTATCTCGCCACGTGCTACAGGAATGCCTTATATTTCCTATAAAAAACAACAATATTTCGCGGGAGAAACCGGACGGGTAATGGGACTGGCTTTTATCCTTGCTATTATTGTCCTCATTTTTGCCACAAAATCGTTCCGGGGTGTAATTGTTCCGCTAATTACTTCAATAAGCTCTATTATTATTATTTACGGTACATTAGGACATATCGGTTATCCTGTCGACAGCGGTATGATGTCCTTGCCAATTCTCTTGTCGTTTGCTATAGCCATAGCTTATAACATTCATATTTTTTCATTCTTTAGAAAACAAATTACCTTTCACGGGAAGAGGAAAAAGGCGGTTACCGAGGCCTTAAAAGAAATGGGCTGGCCTGTGCTGTTTTCAGCCCTTACCACAATGACAGCCCTGTTGACATTTTTGGTAATCCCGATGAAACCTCTGCGTTTTGTGGGTGTTGCCACAGCATCGTGTGTCTTGCTTACCTTCCTGATTGTTATTTTGCTGATGCCTTCGCTGCTGAGTTTCGGAAAAGATAAAATAGATTCTGTAACAGAAGAGAAAAGAAGACGCTGGTTGGGCCGCCAAATGGCAAAGATCCGTTTTTTCTTCCAAAGGATTTCAAACAGAAGTGGCTGGCTCGACCGCCAAATGGAAAAATTGGGGAAATTTGTCCTTTCCCGTTCAAAAGGGATTATTGTTACTTCCATTGTTCTAACCGTTTTGCTCGTTATTGGTATATTTAAAGTTGAAACCGCTTTTGACATTGAGAAAACGATGGGCCGGAAAATTCCTTATGTGAAAAACCTGCTGGATGTATGCGATTCGGAACTGGGTTCTATTTATTCATACGATTTGATGATTGATCTTCCCGAAAACGGGGATGCCAAGAAACCCGAAAACCTCAGGAAACTCGAAAAAGTAGCTAACTGTGCCGAAGGATATGAACTGACCAAGCGGACAACGTCAATTCTGGATATTATTAAGGATTTAAACCAAACCCTGAACGAAAACAATGCGGCTTATTATTCCATTCCTGACGATGAAAATCAAATTGCCCAATTGCTACTGTTGTATGAAAATGCAGGGGGGACAGAATCGGAATACTGGATGGATTACGATTACAAACGCCTGCGGATTATGATTGAACTAAAAACCTATAATTCGGCAGAAGCAGAGCGTGAATTAACCGACATACAGGAAAAGGCATCTGCTATATTTCCTGACGCAAAAGTTACAGCCGTAGGTAACCTTCCTCAATTCACGGTAATGATGCAATACGTGGTAAGAGGGCAGATACAATCATTCGGGTTTGCTTTAATCATCATTGCCGTGTTGTTAATGATTGTCTTCGGAAGTTTACGTATCGGTTTAATCGGTTTGATTCCAAATATCGCCCCGGCACTGGCAGTAGGCGGCGTAATGGGATGGTTGAATATCCCTCTTGATATGATGACCGCGACAATTATTCCTATGATACTCGGACTGGCTGTTGATGATACTATTCATTTTATTAATCACGGACACCTTGAATTTACCCGTTCGGGCAATTACAAACAATCCATTCTTAGCTCATTCCGTATTGTTGGGGTCGCTTTGGTGTTATCAACCTTGATTATATCTGCCAATTTTGTGGTATATACTACCTCCGATGCGTTAGCCTATTTTAATCTCGGATTATTAGCTGTAATAGGGATGCTGGCTGCATTATTGGCCGACTTGTTTATTACCCCGGCATTGTTCAGATGGTTTAAAATTTTTGGAAAAGAATAAATAGTAAAAATGAAAATACGAAAGATCAACACGTTAATTGTTTGCCTGATTATGGCAGCAATCAATATTCAGGCCCAATCGCTTACAGGGCGTGAAATCGCACAAAAAGTAAAAGACCGTCCCGACGGAGATACCCGTTCGTCTGAAATGACCATGAAGCTCATTAACAAACGGGGAAGTATGCGCGAACGTAAAGTCATTTCCTATTCGATAGATGTTGGAGCAAAGAAGAAAGATCGCAAAACTTTGATGTTCTTTCAATATCCCGGTGATGTAAAAGGCACGGGGTTCCTCACCTGGGATTATGACGAAATTGGCAAGGATGATGACAAATGGCTCTACCTGCCAGCCATGAAAAAAACACGCCGGATCAGCGGTTCATCGGCTAAGAAAGATTATTTTATGGGAACCGACTTTACTTATGACGATATGGGTAAACGTAATGTTGATGAGGACGACCATAAGCTCCTGCGTGAGGAAACCGTTGACGGACACAAATGCTGGGTACTGGAATCGACTTCAAAAGACAGCCGCGACATTTATTCGAAAAAAATATCCTGGATACGCCAGGATTGCCTCATTGCCATGAAAGTAGAATACTACGACAAACTCGGAAAATTGCACCGCGAACTTGAGATGTCTGATATTACAAAGGCAGATGGGTTTTGGTTGGCAAAAAAGATGCACATGACCAACGTGCAGACCAACCACCAAACCATTATTCTCATCGAAAATTCAAAGTATAATATTCCTGTTGACGCAAATGTTTTTACCGTGGCCAAGTTGGAGAAAGGTAGTTTGTAAATTTAACCCTGACAGGGTTTGAAACGCTGTCGGGTTTGTCGAAAACGAAATAATGAGAAACATCTATATAGTCATATTATTCCTGCTCTCTTTCGCTGCCTG
>JBFWIL010000151.1:0-6807 GCA_050256015.1 Mangrovibacterium sp.
TTCAAAAAGAAGTGCTATCTTAAAGGGTCAAAAACACGAGCCTATACCATGCTTTATCAACCCCTTTACCGACACGGGGTTTAAAAGGATCTTCGGGCAGGAAGTCAGCAAAGACCTGTTGATCGACTTTCTGAACGATTTGCTAGTGGATGAAAAGCAGATCAAAGACATCACTTTTCTGGACAAGAAACTGCTGCCCGAATTCATGGGCGACCGGGGCGTGATCTATGACATCTATTGCACGACCGAAGCAGGAGAGCATTTCATCGTGGAAATGCAAAACCGGCAACAGGCCAACTTCCGCGAACGGGCGTTGTTTTATCTCTCCCATACGATCACCCGCCAGGGAGAGCGGGGACCGGACTGGCAGTTTGACCTGAAAGCCGTTTACGGGGTGTTCTTCATGAATTTCCGGTTGGAAGACATGGAGCACAAGCTGCGTACGGATGTGATCCTGGCGGACCGGGATACGCACGAACAATTCAGTGATAAACTGCGTTTTATCTTTATCGAACTTCCGTCCTTTACGAAGGAGGAAGAGGAGTGTGAGACGGATTTTGATAGATGGATTTATGTACTAAAGAATATGGAAACATTGCAACGACTTCCCTTTAAAGCGCGCAAAGCGGTGTTCGAGAAGCTGGAAAAGATAGTGGACATCGCCTCTTTGAGTAAAGAGGAACGCGAAAAGTATGATGAAAGCATCAAGGTGTACCGGGACCACCTGGCTACGCTCGCCTATGCCGAACAGAAAGGGCGGCAGGAAGGTCTGCAGGAAGGCAAACGCGAAGGAGCGATCGCCATTGCCCGGGAGATGAAAAAGGAAGGCATTCCGGTAGAACAGATTGCCAGGTTTACTAAACTTTCTGTCGAGGAGATAGAAAAGCTGTAAATGACAATGCCCCTTGGGAAGGATAAAGAGCTTAACCGGAATGTTCATTTTCATTAGTCGTTTTTCGCCTGCGGCAGATGTTTCTCACGCTCGGCAAAGACTCAAATTTCGTTTGACCTTTGCACTCGCTTAATCAAAACGTTCGGTCTTTTTCACCAGGTACTGCTCAATTTCTCGTTTTTCAGAAGAAAAGTTAATGCAGGTGAAGGTTCTCCGTTAAAGTTATCTGCAATTCAAAATTCCCGGAAAGTATAATGTTCATTTAAAAATCTGCCGGATCATTCCGGTTTTTTGGCAAGTAATTTTTTGAGATACGAAACCAATGCGTTTTTTATGGATGTAATATCCTCTGAAAGCGGTACGAACCAAAAGAAAGATACGGTGAACAGAACAATCAGAACACTCCGCAGGATCAGATCGGGAACCAGCTCTTTTTGAGGGATCAGCCTGGTCAGGGAAAAAACGGACGTGTAAAATACAATGATCACGATAAACCTGAAATTGAACGGCTGCAGTTTGTATTTTTTGTACAGGAAAAGATACCGCATCAGGTTATTCATGAACAATGCCCCGGCAATGGCCATGGCAGCCCCTGTAATGCCCCAGGCCGGGATGAAAAGGTACAGGAGCAGGACCACGATTGCAATGAGGATGACAATGAACAGCAACGACACCTTGTAGTACTTCGAATAGGCAATGACCTGCGCGTTGGCCCCGGTCATCATGTCGAACAAATAACCTGACCCGATGAAAAAGATCACCCATTTCGACTGGAGGTAATCTTCACCCAGGATGATCAGGATATTGTCGATGTTCGCCCAGATCCCCAGGAACAGGAATCCGCCGATGATGAACTGGTTGATACAGCTTTTATAATATATATTCCTGACTTGTTCCAGGTCATTTTTTGCCCAGGCGTCGGCTATGAGAGTTCCGGAGATTTTTAATAACGGACGGGACGGGATCACAACCAGCGTTCCGAAGTAAAAGGCGATCGTATAAACGCCGGTGTTTGCCAGGTCGAGCATCTGGTTGATCATGATCTTATCGATGTTGAAAACGATCATGGATCCCATTCCCCCGATAATGGAAAAAAATGCGACACTGATGATTTCTTTCCGCAGGTTTTTATCAATAAAGGCAAGCTTCGGGCGCAGGTTTATTTCTCCTTTGAAAAGCAGCCGGAAGAGCAGGATGATCCCTTTCAGGCACACGGCCGCCACATAGGCGATGATCAACTGTTCAAGGGTAAGCAGCCTGAGCGCGTACAGGATAACTGCAGCAAGAATCAAAATGCGCTGAAGAAATTCCTGCAGGAAAGTTCCCAGTACCACATCGTATAAAACCCGGTTAAAACTGTCCAGAAAGCTGAAGATAAGCAGGAAAAAGGTAAGCGGCACCAGCAGGTAAACGTAATCGGCAAACAAACGGGACTTTTCAAGGTTCGTTTCAATAAGGATATCTTTAAAGGCATAGTAACCGGTGATGAACAGTAAAAATCCGGCGAGCTGTACCACCATCGGGATAAACAGAAACCCGTGATGTCCCTTCCCGGGATCGCGGAAATAGGGGAAAAGCCGTGCCGTGACCCCACCCGTCCCGAGCAGTGCAAACTGGCTGGTGAGCGTTGAAATGGCCATCAATAATCCAAACAGACCGACAACTTCAGGGGTCAGGTATTCGGTATATAAATAGGAGGTGGTAACAAATCCTACAATGACTCCCAAATATGACCATAAACTTCCTTTAATCGATTGTTTAATGATGATGCCCATGAAAATCAGCAAATAATTTTATTTGGATTATTTTTGTATTTTAACTTCGTAAAAGTAATCATTTAAGTGCATCCCTGCTATGAAGAAATTTATCCCTTACCTGGTCGCTGTTGTTTTGTTCCTCGTTATTGGCTTTACGTACATGTGGCCTGTGCTGCAGGGAAAGCGGCTTGACTCACAGGACGTAGGGATGTTCCGGGGAATGTCGAAGGAGATCGTTGATTACCGGGAGGAAACCGGGGAAGAGGCTTTGTGGACCAACCGCGCTTTTGGCGGTATGCCTGCTTACCTGATCTCGACGGTGTACAAGGGGGATCTGCCGGCCAGGGTGCAGCGGTGGATGACTACCAGCTTACCCCGTCCGGTGAACCTGGTCTTTTTTAATTTCCTGTTTTTTTTCATTATGTGCCTGATCTTTAAGACGAACGTGTGGGTCAGCTTTGCCGGGGCCCTGGCTTACGGTTTCTTTTCCTTCTTTTTCATCATTATGCAGGTGGGACACATGACCAAGGCGCATACCCTTACTTATATGGCATTAGTGGTGGCAGGGGTCATTCTGGCTTACCGGAGCAGGCCTGTTGCCGGGAGCCTGCTGGCAGCCGTCGGACTGTCGTGGATGCTCAGCGCCAATCATCCGCAGATGACTTATTACGCGGGGATCATGATCGGGGTCATCGGCCTGACGTACCTGGTCTCGGCCGTCCGTGAAAAGATACTGCCCGCCTTCCTGAAAACTTCGGCTCTGCTGATAGTAGCAGCCCTGCTGGCCGTGGGTACCAGCTTTAGCCGGCTTTATACCACCTGGGAATACGGGAAATATTCGACCCGCGGAAAATCGGAACTGACCATCGATGAGAAAAACCAGACCGATGGGCTGGACAAAAGCTATATCCTCGATTACAGTTATGACCTGGGTGAAGCCATGACGGCTTTTATACCCCGTTTTAAAGGAGGTGGTATGAGCGAGCCGCTGGGCGAAAACTCGGAGGTTTATCAGTTTCTCGAGAAGAATCAGGGTAAGGCGGCAGCCAAAAGAATCAGCGCCGGATTGCCCTTGTACTGGGGAAGCCAGCCGATCTCAAATGCCCCGTTTTACTACGGGGCCGTGCTGTGCTTTTTGTTCGTGCTGGGACTGTTTGTCGTGAAAGGTCCTGATAAATGGTGGATCGCTGCCGTGGTCATCGTTTCCTTTTTCCTGTCGCTGGGAAAGAACTTCCCGCTGCTCAGTAATTTTATGATCGATTATTTCCCGGGATACAACAAGTTCAGGGATGTAAAGAACATCATCGTGATACAGCAGTTTGCCATGGCCCTGATGGGGGTCCTGGCCGTGAAGGAACTGTACCTGGCACGGATGAACAGGGATGAGTTACTGAAAAAATTAAAATATTCCTGGTATATTGCCGGCGGACTGGCCCTGGCCTTCGTGATCCTGCCCGGACTGGCGGGCGATTTCAGGGCAGCCTCCGATGTCCGGCTGGTGCAGGCCGGCTGGCCCGACCAACTGATGGAGGCCCTGCGTGACGACCGGCGGATGGTGCTCCGCACCGACGCCTTTAAAAGCTTCCTGTTCGTGAGCATCGCGGCCGGCATCATCCGGCTGTTCGTGAAGCAAAAACTGAAAGCCGGCTATGCAGTGGTTATATGGGTGCTGCTTATCCTGGCCGATATGTGGCCGGTCAACAAAAAGTACCTGAACAGCGATCATTTTGAGTCGCGTTCGAAGGTGGAAAAACCTTTCCAGGCCTCAAAAGCCGACCAGATCATTCTCGAAGATCCGGATCCGGACTTCCGGGTGCTCAACCTCACCGTCAGCGTGTTCAATGATGGCTCCACATCCTGGTTTCATAAATCGCTGGGCGGCTACCACGGGGCAAAAATGGAACGCTACCAGGAAGTGATCGACCACCAACTGTACCCTGAAATACAGGCATTGATCGGCGGGTTTAAAAATCCCGGGTCGATCGATTCGCTGATGCAGTCGCTTCCGGTAATGAACATGCTCAATACCAAATATATTATTTACGATCCCAATAGTCCGCCTTTGGAAAATTTCCATATCCGCGGGCATGCCTGGTTTGTTGATGATATTCAGGTGGCCGGGGATGCCAATGAGGAAATTGCCGCGTTAAAAGGGCTCGATGTGGCCGAAAAGGCCGTTGTGGATCAGCGTTTTGCTGAAACGCTGAAGGATGTTGAGCCTGGCGGTTCCCGGGAGTCAACGATCACCCTGCAGGAGTATAAGCCTAACTGTTTAAAATACAAAGCAGTGGTGGGTAGCGGAAAGCCATTGGCCGTTTTCTCGGAGATCTGGTATCCCAAAGGATGGAAAGCCTTTATTGATGGTGAGCAAACAAGCATCGTCCGGGCCAATTACCTGCTGCGGGCGCTGGTTGTTCCCGAAGGTGAACATGAGGTGGAATTCCGTTTTGAACCTGCTTCCTATTTTACCGGTAATAAAATATCCCTGGCCAGTTCGCTGATTCTCCTGCTGGCGCTGGCCGGGGTGCTGTTTGTTCAACGGAGACGGAGATTTTTTCATGAAAAGGAAAAGGCGGGCACGGATTAAATGGCGGCTGCTGCGATCGTACCTGGTGTCAGCGCTCAGCATCACGTTGGTGCTCTTCCTGATGGGCTTGCTGAGCCTGTTGCTGCTGAACGCCAGGCAACTGTCGGACTCGCTGCGCGAGAACGTGGGCTTCACACTGATCCTTGACGAGGGGCTCAGCGAGCTGGAAGTGCTGCGTCTGCAAAAAAGTCTGTGCGTTTTCCCGGGCATCCGCTCGGTGCACTATGTTGACCGCGAAGAGGCAGCCAGGGAACTGAGCCGGGAACTGGGGGAGAATTTTACCGGTTTCCTGGGCTTTAACCCGCTCTTTGCGTCGATGGCCGTCAGGCTGGAAGCGCCCTGGATGCAGGCCGACAGCCTGGAGCTGCAGGAGCGGCGTTTCCTCGGATTGCCGGGGGTGCGAGAGGTGGACTACCAGCGCGATCTGGTGCAACGGCTTAACGAGAACGTCCGCCGGCTGGGTCTTTTCCTGCTGGTGCTTGCCGTCCTCCTGTTGCTTATCTTCATTAGCCTGATTAACAATACAATACGAATGGCTGTCTACTCGCGGCGTTTTGTGATTCACACGATGAAACTGGTGGGGGCCAGCCGGCCGTTTATCCGCGCTCCTTTTGTGCGCAGGGGGGTGGGGTGCGGACTGGGTGCCGGACTGTTGGCCGGGGGGTTGCTTGCGGTCCTGGTGTGGTCGTTCCGGCAGGAGCTGAACGAACTGAACCCGGGGGGACCGCTTTTTTATGCCCGGCTGGTTCGCAGCCTCGGAATAAGCTTCGCCCTGGTGTTGCTTGCCGGACTGTTCATTTCCTGGCTGTCTACGCGGCTGGCGGTAAACAAATTTCTGCGCATGGAGTTTGATGAGTTGTTTTATTGATTAATTTTGATGCACAGACCGGGAGGACGGTACCTGCCGGGAAACAAAAAGCGTATGGTTAGAAAAGAACAGGAAAAAACAGACTGGCAGTTTGCACTGGGTAAAAAAAACTACCGGTTCCTGTTTGTCGGGTTTATCATTATTGTGATCGGCTTCACGCTGATGGCCGGAGGAAAGGCCGAAAATCCTGCGGTGTTTAACCCGGAAATATTCAGCTTCCGGCGGATAACCCTGGCTCCCGTGGTGGTGCTCTTCGGCTTCCTGTTTGAAATCTATGCCATCATGAAGAAATGAGTGTGCTGCAAGCTCTTCTGCTGGGGATCATCCAGGGACTGACCGAATTTCTGCCGGTCAGCTCCAGTGGTCACCTGGAACTGGGGCACGTGCTGCTCGGGGTTCATGGTCATGAAAACCTGCTTTTTGCCGTCGTGGTGCACGGAGCTACCGTGCTGAGCACCCTGGTGGTGTTCCGCGGCGATATTGCCGCTATGAGCCGGGCCCTCTGCGCTTTCCGGCGCAGCGAGGAAACCCGCCTGGTGTGGCTGCTCCTGTTTTCCACGCTTCCTGTGGCCCTGATCGGTATCTTTTTCCGCCGGGAGGTGGAAGGCCTGTTCTCGGGAAACCTGCTGCTGGTGGGCTGCATGCTTCTGGTCACGGCCTGCCTGCTGGCTTTTACCACTTTGGCCCGGGCCGGGAAAGAACG
>JBFWIL010000152.1:0-6802 GCA_050256015.1 Mangrovibacterium sp.
GGTAAACTCCCATTTACGTCCCAACGTGTTAATCAACAGAGTCCGTTCATTTTCCGTATTTCCAACCGCATAAATCAGGGTTTGCCCGCCTTGAACAAACAACAGAAACACCAGCAGGGCCCCCAGCAGGGAAACAATAATCCACCAGTATTGCTGCAAGACGAAATGGGATACATTTTCAAACATGAGCATTTTCTCCATCCATTTTGGGCCCGATCTTAATCTGGCGGACCATAATTTTAATTTCAGCAATCAGCAAGGTGGTAAAAATCAGGGCAAACAGCCAGAAAGTAACCTGAACGGCACTGGTGCTGATCCGGGTAACTGCGGCCATGGTCGGCATCAGATCCTGGATCACCCAGGGCTGGCGGCCCACCTCAGCCACAATCCATCCTGCCTGGGAAGCAACATAAGCAAGCGGAATCGTCCAGAGAGCCAGGTGCAAAAAAAACCGGCTGCGTTCCAGCTGTCCCCGGACCACCAACAGCAGGGCCAGCAGAAAAAAGAAAATAAAAAAGAAACCGAGTCCCACCATGATGTGAAAGCTGTAAAAGGTAAGCGGAACACTGGGAATCAACTGACTGGGATCAGAAAGATATCCGTAGCCGAAATACTTAAAATACTCCTCCTGAAAACCGGGGTCCATAAATTCCTTTTTCAGACGTTCCGAAAGCTGCTTGTCTCCTACAGCTCTGGCCTCATTGAATTCCCTGAGCTTTTCGATAGCCAACCGGCCCCTTTTCATTTTTTCGGCTGCAGCCAAAATACCGTATTGTTCATTTCCCCGGATCAGGTCCCTGATTCCGGGCACATACGCAGAAAAATTCTGATGAGCCATATAGGAAAGCACGCCGGGAACCTCAAACTTCATCCGGAATTCAGGAATCTTATCATTCTCCGGATTTGATTTCTCAGAAGAAAGCACGCCGAAAACCACCAATCCTACTCCTTCCTTCCCGTCGGCAAGCCCTTCCATGGCTGCAAACTTCATGGGCTGATGCCGGGCAATATGGCGAGCGGTGACATCTCCTGTCAAAGCCAAAAATACCGAGGAAACCAGACCGAAAACAGCCGCCACGGCAATACTCCGGCGGGCAAACACATGCTCCCTTTTCTTCAGCAGGAACCAGGAAGAAACCCCGGTCACAAAAATGGCTGCCAGCACAAAACCAGAAGAAGTGGTATGCAAAAACTTGTCGGCAGCCATGGGAGAAAACAGCACATCCCAGAAACTGGTCATCTCATTCCTGGCAGTCTCCGGGTTAAATTGCGTACCCACCGGATTCTGCATCCAGGCGTTAGCCACCAGAATCCAGAGAGCCGACAGACTGGCACCCAAAGCCGTCAGCCAGGTAGCCAGAAGATGAACCTTCCTGCTCACCTTGTTCCAGCCAAAAAACATAACAGCAATGAACGTGGATTCCATAAAAAAGGCAAAGATCCCTTCTATAGCCAATGGCGTGCCAAAAATATCGCCCACAAACCAGGAATAATTCGACCAGTTGGTACCAAACTCAAATTCCAGAATAATCCCGGTAGCCACCCCGATGGCAAAATTGATCCCGAACAGGATCATCCAGAATTTGGTAATCTTTTTCCACTGCAGATCTCCGGTCTTTACATACAGCGTTTCCATAAACGCGATGATAAAGGTAATTCCCAGGGTTAGCGGAACAAACAGCCAGTGATACATGGCTGTGAGGGCAAACTGCCCCCTGGACCAGTTGACCAGAGAAAAATCGATTGTCTCTAACATAGTTTCGGCCTATTTGAGATTGGTTAAATTTTCCAAAACGTGTTCTCCCCGCTGTTCATCCGTTTCAAAATTTGTTTTCAGGAAATCCGGAAAAAAAAACAGCTTCAGCACCACAAACATAACAAACAGCTTGATCAGAATAATGATCCAGACCTGTTTTCCCCAGCTGCCCATGTTCAGGAAACCATCTGTATAAAACCGACAGATCCGAAAAAATAAGGTCTTTCTCATAAAAGTTCAGTTTGATTCTAAAAGTAAAAAGAAAACAGCAAGCAACCAACATTGTTTAACACATCTCCATAACAATAAATTAACTTATAAAATGCAACTTTACAAAAGAAAAAACAGTTAAACAATAAATCATTCCGGCCAGGAAGCATGTACAGAAAACAAATACACAACAAGAAACCAGAAAAACAATGAAAACAGTAATTGTGTTTATTTTCAGCCTGCTAATATTTCCATTCCTGATCTCATCGACGGGACAGGGTCCCTCAAGACACGTATGGGGCAAGGTGGTTGATCAGACAACAGAAAATCCGCTGTACGGGGTAAACGTATGCATTCCCGAGTTAATGAGCCAGTTGGGAACCATCACAAACAAAAACGGGGAATTTCGGCTTTGGAACATTCCGGATTCGGTGACCAGCCTTACGGTAAGCCTGAACGGATATGAACCGATCAGGGTCAACATCAGTCAATTTCCCGACTCCACGGAATCCGGACTGCTGATCCGGCTGCATCCGGTCAGCAACAGCAAGCCCTCCTTGCCACATCTGAAGAAGCGCAAATATTAGAAATTCCGGCCGTGAGGCGTAAAATGTACAATCAGGAAGAGAGGTTCTCTGTCAATTTTTTCACCAGCTTGTAATCGGCAAAAAATTCTTTTGCCAGTACCCTTAGTATCGTATAGACCGGAATGGCCATAATCATCCCGGCAATTCCTGCAAAAGTTCCGGACATAAGGATCACCAGAAAAATCTCCAGCGGATGGGCTTTCACACTGCTCGAATAAATCAGCGGCTGGAAGAGGATGTTGTCAATCAGCTGAACCGCGGCAAACACCAGGACCATTAATAACAGCAGGGGAAACGTCACACGCATGAAGTCCACCTGAATATGCAGGGCCACGGCAACAAGCAATCCCACCAGCGCCCCCATCCAGGGTCCCAGGTAAGGAATAATATTAAACAGTCCGAAAAAGACTCCGATAACCACGGCATGACCAAAACCAATACCCACAATGGTCAATCCGATCGTTACCAGGGTCCCCACCATAAACACCTGGGCCATCAGTCCGATAAAATACCGTTTCAACAGGTTTTGCACTGAATTCATGATGCGAAAAACGCGTTCTTCATATTCTTCCGGAACAAACAACAGGACTCCGTCCCGGAACATATTTTCATCACGCAGAAAAAAGAAGCTGATAAAAGAAATGGAAAACAAAGCCACGAGCAAATTGCCAAGCGTTCCGGCCACAAATGCAAATACCTCCGTTAACTGGGAAAACTTCAGTTTCCCGCTTAGCTGTTCTTTAAGCAGATCCATAAGGGTCCAGCTGTCAGATCGGGCCGACTCATTTCCCAAATAAACCATAAGCCGGCGAAGCGGTTCTTCAATAGCATTGACCACCGACTGCGGATCTATAGACGAAAGCTGGTCAAATTCACGGATAAGCAGGGGAAATAAAAAACCCAGCAGTCCGGCCAGCAAAATCCACATCAGCACCAGGGTAAGCAAAGCTGACAAGCTTTTCCCCATGCGAAACCTCCCCAGCCTTAACTGCTGAACAGACCGGACCACCGGCCGGGCAATCAGCGACAGTATAGCTGAGATCAGAATATAAGCCACAATGGTACTGAAATACCACAGCAAAAAAAGAAGGAAGACGATTCCCCCCGCAAGCAATGCATACCGGGTTCTCTTTTGTATAACAGCCATAAGCTTTTTTTACAAAGGTAGGATTTTCGGTAAACCGTATTTCGCCAAGACAGGAATTTTCGACCGTGAAGGGGACCTAATGCCGGTTTATCCTGTCAGACAAACAGGATTTAACTTTTATAAAGATAAAAAACTCATTTTTTTGATAAATTTGCATACGAATAGGTTCAATATGGAAAATGACCGGATAAATACCTTGGTTGTTGACAATGACGCAGGAACACGCCGTCTGTTGTATCATTACCTGCAAGACATTCCGGATATACAGCTGGCCGGAGAAGCAACCTGTGCCCAGGATGCTCTGTTCAGCATAATGGAACTCAGGCCCCAGCTGGTTTTCATGAATCCGGTGATACCGGGACACAGCGGGATCAAGCTGACCGAAATGCTGAAAAAAAACAGGCTGTCATGCCACGTGATATTCATCAGCGATGACGAGAAACAGGTCATTTCTGCAATCAAAAACAATGTTTATGATTTCTTGCTGAAACCGCTTAAGAAAGAAGATGTGGCGCTTGCCATATCCCGGTTCCGGGAACAGCAAAACAGCAGACCTGAAAAAAAGCTCAGCCGGATCTTTGGAGAGCTTGGATCAAAGCAAAAATTACGACTTTCCTCTACCAACAGTCATGTGCTCATTGATCCGGAAGATATTGTCTATTGCGAAGCCGAAGGTTCCTACACCTCCATCTATCTGGACAACGGCAACAGGGAACTGTCAAACAATTATCTGGGGATGATTGCACGCAATCTTCCCAAACCAAACTTTTACCGCATAAGCCGTACGTACCTGATCAACCTGAACAAGCTGATCCGGGTGAACAAACCAACCAGCACCTGCATTCTGCAAAGCGGAAGAAAAAAAATCAGGCTTCACGGTTCCCGGAAACAACTCAAACTGCTTTGTGAAACAGAATTCAACCGTTAATGAACACAGACGGAAACATCACCACCATTCTTATCGACGACGACACAGAAGCCCTGGCGTTGCTGGAACTCTATCTAAAAAATTTTCCGGAAATCTTGCTGATTGACCGGACCACCAATCCGATAGAAGGAGTCAGACTGCTAAAAAAAAACAGCCCCGACCTGGTTTTCCTCGATATTGACATGCCCGATCTGAACGGACTGGCCGTAGCCGAAACCATCCGGGAAAATAATTTAAACACAGAAGTGGTCTTTACTACAGCTCACAGTCATTATGCCTATCAGTCCCTGCACCTACACCCCCTCGACTATCTGATTAAACCCTTTGGACCGGATGATTTACACGCCGTACTCAGCCGCTATAAGGAAAAAAGCAAAAACCAGGAACTGGAACGCAAAATTGATTTTCTGCTCCGGGAAAACAAGCCAATCTCAAAAATCAGACTGCCTGTCCGCACCGGTGTAATTTTCGTTGATCCGGAAGACATCATGTTATTCCAGACCGAATCGAACAACTGCCGGATTTACACCAAACAAGGAGAAGAAGAACTGATTCTTATGAATATCTGCAAACTGGTTTTCCTGATTAACTCCCCGGCCATATTTAATTTAAGCCGGTCTACCAGCATCAACATCAAGTACCTGACCCGCATAGACAAAAAAACCAGAACCTGCATTCTGCAATATAATGAAGTGTCCCTGAAGGCCCGTATACGAAAGTCCAGACTCAGCTGGTTTGAGAGAAACAGCAGTTTCCCTATCAACTAGGCAGGCACCTTCCGCCTTCTCCCCGTTTTCAACAAGGCATAAGCAAGCACCTCACCAATGGTTTTCACATAACGAAATTTCAGCCCCTTAAGGTAAACAGCCTTGATTTCTTCCACATCTTTACGGTTATCCCCCGACAACAGTATCTCCCTGATACCGGCCCTCTTTGCGGCAAGAATCTTTTCCTTGATACCTCCCACAGGCAAAACTCTCCCCCTCAGGGTAATTTCCCCGGTCATGGCAATCTGCTTGCGAACCTTCCGGCGGGTCATGACCGATGCAAGGGAAGTCACCAAAGTTACCCCGGCAGACGGTCCGTCTTTGGGTATTGCTCCCTCCGGCACATGAATATGCCAGTTATTCTGCTCAAAAGCAGAAGCATCCACCCCGAGTTCCCCGGCATGTGATTTCAGGTATTCCAGAGCCAGCATAGCCGACTCCTTCATCACCTCACCCAGATTTCCCGTCAGGCTAAGATTCCCTTTACCCCGGCTTTGACTGGATTCCACATAAAGAATCTCTCCTCCGTGAGCGGTCCAGGCCAAACCGGTTACCACCCCGAGAAATTCGTTCCCCTGATAACCCTCCCGGGTATATTTCGGTACACCAAGGTATTCCCGGACTGCCTTCAGGTCAAGCTCTTTCCCCACGGGTTCGCCAAAAGCTATTTTTTTAACCATACGCCGGATCACCTTGGCAATGCATTGATCAAGTTCCCGCACACCCGATTCCCGGGTATAATGTTCAATAAGATACAAAACGATGTCTTTACCGAAAACCACCTGTTCCCTTTCCAGGCCATGACTCTCCAGCTGCCTGGGAATCAAATGCTTTAAGGCGATCTCTGCTTTCTCCTCCGGGATATAACCACTCATTTCGATCAATTCCAGCCGGTCACGCAACGGAGGAGCTATGGTATTCAAGGTATTTGCTGTGGCAACAAACAAAACCTTTGACAGATCATACTCTACCTCCAGATAATTGTCATGGAATTCCGCATTTTGTTCCGGATCAAGTACTTCCAGAAGTGCAGAAGCCGGATCGCCGTGAAAATCGTTCGAGATCTTATCGATTTCGTCCAGCACAAAGACCGGATTAGCTGATCTGGCTTTCCGGATATTCTGGATAATTCGCCCCGGCATTGCGCCGATATAAGTTTTACGGTGACCTCTGATCTCAGACTCATCATGCAACCCGCCCAAACTCATGCGCACATATTTCCGTCCCAGGGCATGAGCCACAGAGCGCCCCAGAGAAGTCTTCCCCACTCCGGGAGGACCGTACAGGCATAAAATCGGAGCTTTCATGTCTTTCTTCAGCTTCAATACGGCCAGGTGTTCCAGAATCCTTTCCTTCACATTCTCCAGTCCGTAGTGTTCTTCATCGAGCACCTTCTGAGCATGCTTC
>JBFWIL010000153.1:0-6670 GCA_050256015.1 Mangrovibacterium sp.
GAAAAGAGAACAAATGGAACCGGAATAAACCGGATTCAGGAAATTGGTGTCGTGGGAAAAAACAAGATAAAAAAATTTGCCGAAATGGCAGGATTCAGTAATGTTGTCCAGGCATCGTTCAATGTGCTGGGGCAGCAGGATTATCCACTCAGGGGAAAGTGGAGAAGTGATTTTTTCGGGAATGATCATCCACTTATACTGGAGCTGGGTTGCGGAAAGGGGGAGTATACCGTTTCGCTGGCAGACCGGGAACCGGACTGTAATTATATAGGGGTAGACATTAAGGGAGCCCGTATGTGGAAAGGGGCGAAGGAGGCCCTGGAAAGAAAGCTTGGCAACGTAGCTTTTCTGAGGACCAACATTGAACTTATCGATCTTTTTTTTGCTCCGGGAGAGGTGGAACAGATCTGGCTTACCTTTCCGGATCCGCAGATGAAAAACGGCCGCAGGAGACTGACCGCCACCAATTTTATGGAAAAATACCGGCGGATGCTGGTTCCGGGAGGCGTGGTACACCTGAAGACCGACAGTAACTTTCAGTACCGCTATGTCCTGGAGATGGTGCGTGAGAATAAGCTGAACATCCTGAGCTGTACAGACGATCTGGACCGGTCTGATTTACTCGATGAGGCTCTGTCTGTTCAGACGTTTTACGAAAAACAATGGCGGGATCGGGGCATTTCCATCAAGTATATACGTTTTCAGCTGGATCATAATGAACCGTTACGTGAACCCGATGTTGAGATAGAAAAAGACCCTTACCGCAGTTTCGGCCGTTCGGCAAAACCATAGTATTGCGGTCTGTTGCATGTTTTATCCCGTCTTTTTAACCGGAGACAGCGTCCGGCTGAGAGAAACGTGATGCCGGGTTGATTTTTGTATGAAAGATTTTTTTGAACAGGTATATGAAGTGGTTTGTCTGGTGCCTGCAGGCCGGGTTACCAGTTATGGTGCCATTGCCCGTTACCTGGGGACAGGCGGTTCGGCGCGTATGGTTGGCTGGGCAATGAATAAAGCGTACGGATGGAGAAAAGCCGTTCCCGCCCACCGGGTGGTGAATTCGGCGGGCCTGCTTACGGGAAAGCACCATTTCGGGACAGACCGGGTGATGCAGGAATTATTGGAAAATGAAGGGGTTCGGGTAAGAAATGATCAGGTGGTTGATTTTGACCGGCTGTTCTGGGATCCGTCCAGGGAGCTTGAACCTTTGTGTGGACCTGAGACAGAAGAAATAACGGAATTATAATTTTTCAAGATAATGAGTGATATACCACGCCGGCTTATTGTGCCGAAAAATGTAACTGATGCGCTCCGCCAGGTGAATTATCCCGGTTCGGAACAGGATGTTGTTTCAATGGATATGGTTCAGGAAATCCGTATTGCGGGAAGGAGAGTCAGTTTTTCGCTGGTTTTTCAGCGTTCTGATGATCCGCATATTGCTGCGCTCATAAAAAATTGCGAGGAGATGATCTTGCAGGAGTTGGGACCGGATACCCGGATCCGGGGGAACATCACTGCCAAGGCCATTCACCAGATGGAAAGGCCGGTTTTGCCCGGGGTTAAGAATATGATTGCCGTGGCCTCCGGGAAAGGAGGCGTGGGTAAGTCGACCGTAGCCGTAAACCTGGCTGTAGCCCTGGCCAAAACCGGGGCCAGGGTGGGGCTGATTGATGCCGACATTTTCGGGCCATCCGTTCCCAAGATGTTCGGGGCCGAGCAACTGCAGCCTGCCAGCGATATGGTGGATGGCCGGGAAATGATTCATCCTGTCGAGCGGCATGGAGTCAAGATACTGTCCATCGGCTTTTTCGTGGATCCGGAAGATGCGCTGGTCTGGCGCGGTCCGATGGCTTCCAATGCACTGAAGCAGCTGATCACCCAGGGAAACTGGGGGGAGCTCGACTATTTGCTGATTGATCTGCCTCCGGGCACGAGCGATATTCATTTAACCCTGGTGCAAACCATTCCCGTTACCGGGGTCATCATTGTAACCACCCCGCAAGACGTGGCCCTGGCCGATGTGGTGAAGGGAGTCAACATGTTTCGCAGCAAGACTGTGGATGTGCCCGTGCTCGGACTGATAGAAAATATGGCCTGGTTTACGCCCGAAGAGTTGCCTGATAACCGGTATTATATTTTTGGAAAGGAAGGAGGCTGCCGGCTGGCAGAACAACTGGAACTGCCCCTGATCGGACAGATCCCGCTGGTGCAGGGCATACGCGAAGGAGGGGATGCCGGACAGCCTGTGGCGGTCAGTGAGAACTCTCCCGTTGGCAAAGCCTTTATGGAGCTCGCTTCGCAGACCATCAGACAGGTGGAACGGCGTAATGACCTGCTTGATCCCACGAAAAAGGTCAGGACCAGCAAAAAGTAACCGTGAATTCGTTCAGGTTCCGTCAGTCCGTTCGTTACGGATTTCGCGATACTGGCGGTTGGCAAAGACGAATTCACGGAGTTTCCGGTTTCCGGCATGCAGGATTTCCTTGCCCGATCCTTCCCATTCGGTAATCCCTTCGCTGAGAAATATCACTTGGTCTCCGATCTCCATGACAGAATTCATATCGTGTGTGTTGATGATAGTGGTTATGTTCAGGTCGATGGTGATACCCCGGATCAGGTTGTCGATGATTTTTGATGTTTCGGGATCCAGACCGGAATTGGGCTCATCGCAAAACAGGTAAGTCGGGTTCAGCGCTATGGCCCGGGCAATGGCCACCCGTTTTTTCATTCCTCCGGAAATCTCAGCCGGAGAAAGCCGGTGGGCATCTTTGGCAATGCTTACACGGTCCAGACAAAATTCTACCCGGTTTTGCTTTTCGGCACTTGTCTGGCTGGTGAACATATCCAGCGGGAAACGCACATTTTCCTGCACGGTCATGGAGTCGAACAGGGCTCCGCCCTGAAACACCATACCCATTTCCTGCCGCAGTTTTTTCCGTTCATGCGGTTTCATCTCCGTGAAGTTCCGGTCGTCATAAAAGATACTTCCGCAGTCTATATCATGCAGCCCGACGATAGACTTCATCAATACGGTTTTACCCGATCCGCTGCGCCCTATGATCAGATTGGTTTTTCCCTTATGGAATTTCGTACTGATGTCGTTCAGAACGAGTTTCCCGTTAAACGACTTGTGGAGATGTTCTATCCGTATCATTAAAAAAGCAATTGGGTTAAGATCAAATCGAAAACCAGTATCATGATGTTGGTGTTGACCACGGCCCGGGTGCTGGCAGCGCCTACCTCAAAGGCCCCTCCCCGCACGTAATAACCGAAATAGGCAGGTATGGAGGCTACCAGGAAACCGAAGAACAGGGTTTTGATCATAGAAAAAAAGATGTAATAGGGCATAAACAGATAACGGATGCCTTCCAGGTAGTCGTTTGCGCTGACGGCTCCCACGGCAGGCCCGATGAACAGTCCGCCGATAAGTCCGAAGAAAATGCTCAGAATGAACAGAAATGGAAAAATGAAGACCACGGCAACAATCTTGGGGAGTATCAGGTAGCTGGCAGGGTTCACTCCCATAATTTCAAGGGAGTCTATTTGTTCGGTTACCCGCATGCTGCCAATCTCCGAGGCAATGTTTGAACCGATTTTCCCGGCCATCATCAGGGCCATGATCGTGGAGGAGAACTCCAGAATCAGGATATCCCGGTTACCCAGACCGATCAGCTTTTTTGGCAGGAAGGGATTACCCAGGTTATAACTTAGCTGCAGGGTGACGATGGCTCCCATAAACAGGGAAATGATTACCACAATACCCACCGAGTTTATCCCGAGACTTTCGATTTCGCGGAATAACATTTTCAGGTACACCCTGGTTCGCTCCGGCCTGGAGAAAACCTTTCCCAACAGCGAAAAATACCGGCCTGTATGTGAAAGGAGATTCATGCTTCGCTTTTGAGGTAAAGTTAAGAAAAAACTGATGCATTTTTGTACCGGCCTGTTTTTGCTTATGTTGTTAAATTAGGAAAAGGGCAGATGAATGCCGGGTAAATTCAGTATATTTGGTTAGATAATGTTCAAAAGCCGAGATTATGAAGAATCGCTATTGTGTGATTATGGCCGGTGGGGTTGGCAGTCGCTTTTGGCCCCTGAGTAAGAGTTCCATGCCCAAGCAGTTTCTGGATATTACAGGAACAGGTCGCACACTGATCCAGATGACTTTGGACCGTTTTCGCCGGTTTTGTCCTCTGGAAAACTTTTTGGTTGTTACCAGCGTGAACTACAAGGAGTTGGTAATGAATCAACTGCCTGAGCTGGGTGAGGAGCAGATTTTGCTTGAGCCACTGCGCCGGAATACGGCTCCCTGTCTGGCTTATGCCTGTAACAAGATCAGGCTGGTAAATCCGGATGCACGGGTTATTGTTGCACCTTCCGATCATCTGATCCTTCAGGAAAAGGAATTTCTGAATCAGATAGAGACTGCGGTGGAGTTCATTGAAGAGAACGATGCCCTGGTAACCCTGGGCATTAAACCCCATCGGCCCGAGACGGCATACGGCTATATCCAGTTTGACGGGAAGGTGCCTTTCCGGAACATGAACAATTTGTATGAGGTAAAAACCTTCACGGAAAAGCCCAATTTGGAAATGGCCAACATTTTTCTGGAGAGTGGTGAGTTTCTCTGGAATTCCGGGATCTTTATCTGGAAACTGCAATGCATACTCGATGCTTTTGACCGCTGGCTGCCTGATATGGCCGAGTTGTTCAGGCGGGGGGAAAAGCTTTATGGTACGGATGATGAGGTCTATTTTATCAACAAAACCTATTCGGAATGTCAGAATATATCCATTGATTACGGCATAATGGAAAAGGCGGAGAATGTTTATGTGCTGTGTGCCGATTTCGGATGGAGCGACCTGGAAACCTGGGGGGCTTTGTATGAGAGTCTGGAAAAGGATGAACAGGGCAATACCGTGAAAGGAAAACATGTGCTGCTGTATCATTCACGCGATTGCCTGGTAAACGTCCCTGACGACAGGATTGTGGTGCTGCAGGGTCTGGCGGGTTATATTGTGGTGGAGGCAGATAATATCCTGCTGATTTGCCGTAAGGAAGATGAACAGCAGATCCGTCAGTTTGTGAACGACGTGCGTCTTTTAAAGGGGCCTCAGTATGTCTGAACCGCTTTATTCCAGGCAGTTCAGTATTTCCCGGATCATCCGGTTGGCGTCAAATTCTGATTTTCTGGAATAACCCATGCGGACTACTACCAGTTCACGGGAGGGAATGATAATGATGAACTGACCGTCATGTCCTTTACAAAGATAGGTGTCTGCAGGAGCGTCGGGCAGTTCTGTTCCTGACCGGTTAAGCCAGAAGAATGCTCCGTATCTCCCTTCTGATCCGGATGCGGGTGTGAGGGTGTAGTCTATCCATTCCGTTTGCAACAGCTGCCGGCCCATCCAGCGTCCCCGGTTCAGGTATAACAGTCCGAAACGGGCATAATCGCGCAAACCGGCATAGAGATAAGACGAACCGGCGAAGGTGCCTGAGGCATCGAGTTCGAAGACGGCACTTCGCATGCCAAGCGGGTTGAACAGAACCTTCCGGGGATAGTCGAAATAATCCCGGTCAGAAGAAAAAGAACGGCGTAGCACCATGCTGGCCAGGTTGGTAGTTCCGGAAGAATATTTCCATTTTGTTCCGGGTTTTGTTTCCAACGGTTTCCGGGCGGTATAGTTTCCCATATCACCTGCCTTATACAGCATAACCGTTACATCCGAAAGGCCTCCGTAATCTTCATCCCAGCTGAGGCCGCTGTTCATGTGAAGCAAATGCCCCGGGTTGATATTCCTTCTCTCGTCGACCTGCCATCCCGGCAGGTCGAGTGGCTTGTTGATATCCAGTTTTCCTTCCTGAACGCGTATTCCTATCAGGGCCGAGGTTACACTTTTGGCCATGGACCAGCTAAGGAATCGGGTTGTCGGAGACATGTCCCCGCGGTAGGCTTCGGCCACGGGAAGTCCTTTGTAAAGGACCATAAGTGCGAAAGTCCCCCTGTAGGGGAGCGTGTCGGCCATCAGTTGCCCGGTCACCCGGTTTAGTTTGTTCCGGTCAATGCCGGAAGGCAGGCTGTCGGGCAGCAGCTCGCCGAACGGCCACAACACCGTGTCGGGTTTTCCCGGAAGGGCAGCTTGCTCCGGATAATACCTGTTCCGGATCTCTTTTTCTGAAAAATCTTTCAGCAGGGTGCAGCCATAGCCTTTTAGCCGGATGGCTTTTGCCTTTCGCCAAAGGAAGCGGCTGGTCACTTCCTGCTTTTCACGGTTCACCGTATTGCAGACCATGTTTACGGGGAAGAAATCCAGATCTTCCGTTTCCAGCGACTCCTGGGTGCGGCCGGCAACAAAAATACCTGATGCCAGGTTTTTGGCTGCATAACCGGTGATGACAGGAAGCAGGTTGTTAAGGTATACGCTTCCTGCCAGAAGCAAAAGCAGTACTGCAAGCGGGAAGATTTTCCGTTTCATTGACTTGTCTGATTAAAAAAGGACCGGATTTTCCGACCTTTTATTTATTTGATGAGGGTCATTTCATTAATCAGACGGTGTGCCCCTGCATATTTATCAATCATCCACAGCACAAAACGGATGTCGACGGAGATGCATTTCTGTAATTCCGGTTCAAAAGCCAGATCGCCGCTCATGGCTTCCCAGTTGCCGTC
>JBFWIL010000154.1:0-6613 GCA_050256015.1 Mangrovibacterium sp.
GGAGGGCGCAAATGCAAGGGCCTTGGAAACATGCCTGATGGCCATTGCGTAATTTAGATTCTGAGAATAGGCGATGCCCATGCGCAGTCGCAAATAGTAATAATCAATGCCGTTGTTAAGATAACGGTTCCCGGTAATGACCAATGAATCCCAACTGCTATTGAGGTATTGCCGGTAGGTAATGGCATCGGATGTGGCCACATCGGGATGATCCTGTGCCCTCATTTCCGAGAAGAACGGCGAACAGAGCAGAAATGCCCCCAGAATGCCTCCAATAATTTTTGTCTTTATACAGTTCATCTCGCAAAAAATTAATGATTAGGATTTTGCTATAAGGTGTCTGTCTTTATTTCCTGAAGACCCCGTTCGGTAATCAGAATCCGGAAACTGTATTTGGTTTTTTCGTGTCCCATGACCTTGGTGGTTACTTGCGAGTTCAGGGTGATCCTGTCGGATGATAGTGCGGAGGGATCTCCTTGATATTGCAGGGCATACCCGGCTTCTATAAAGCGTACAAATGGCGCCACTAAATCGTGACCAACCAGAGAGAATCGGTTAAAAATGTGGTGGAGCGGAAACTTCGATTCCACCTGTAGCTGTACAAAGTTGGCCAGCAATACTTCGTACAGCGCAAGATAAGCCATATATAGCCATGATTTCTTGCTTCCCTCAAAATGGGTAAAGCGGAGCAGGCTTCCATCGTTCATAAAATAGGCCGAGGAACAGCTCTCTTTCTCCCACAAATAGGATTGGTTCAGAGAATTGGTTACCACTTCCCATTTGGCCTTTTTAACTGCATTATTCCGGATCATCTCTACTTCCAGTACCTGCCCGGAGGTCCATTCAAAAGCTTTTTGAAGGAGTTTATCTATGGGAATATTAGAAACAATTGTGTTGGCATCAGGGATTTCAAAGCTTTTGGGCAACAGAGATCCATTATGGCGGTAAACATAATGGCTAATTGGGTAATCGAGTGTTTTTGAGCCAATATATGGGGTTGCTTGCATTTGAAAATGAAGGTGTGGATATGGAGAACGCCCGGAATTGCCACAGAGCGCAATGCTATCACCCGCTTTAACATGGTCTCCTTTTTTAACTTTTATACTTTGTTCCTTAAGGTGGCTTAGGTTAGTGTACAGATAATCGTGATGTTTTATCACAATCGTATTTCCCCAGTTCTGAATCAGGTTTTCGGTTCCAACCACATTATCCGCAATGCCGTCCTGTACCTCCGAGACCACCCCATCGGCAGGGGCCAGAATGGTTTTTCCGTAACAATAATAGTCGGTAAGCAGATCTCCTTCGTTTTTATATTGCTGCCCCTCCGTATCCGTAATAACAAAATCCAGGGCATGGCGGTAATCATCCTTATGCGTGTATGGCCCACTGTGTCCCTGCGACACCATCCATTCGCCCCAAAAAGGGAGTTTTATGGGTATATGGAACGCAAACCGGAACCGGTTCTTTGAAACCAGACTGGTGTACAAATTCTCTTCGGGCGAATGACGTTGAATAAATACTTCCGATAAAGACTTTGACGGGTATACCCGCAATTTTATGGCATAAATAAACAGAATCACCACCACGTTAAACGACAACGAATATACGGGCAGTTGAAAAGTCCCAAACAGATTATAAAAGCTAATGGTTACCAGGGCCACCAGAGGGGTTAAAGCCACTGCCCACATATACGATGCCAACGAGGGCACAAAGAAATAGGAGCCAATGGCAATTGCGGTGAGAATGTAATTAAACCCTACATAATTATAGATAAATAGGGTCATATCTACCCCTAACAGATGGTAAAATATCCACGCAGAGTAGAACCCGATGATCGATAAAGTAAACGCTATACGGGAATATAAAAACAGACCGATGGCTATGATTAGCCCTGCTAACACATTGAATTGAAAAAAAATCGCTCCGAGAGAGGTTAGGTAGGCTTTAATGGATACGGGGATAGGCAATGAGGTGCTTAACTCGTACAGCTTCACTATTTTATGCCCGCCCATTTGGTATAACTCATTTAATATGAAGATCCCCTTGTCGTTCATGGATAATGCATCAAAACTTCGGGTAGCCAGAATGATCATCCATATGGCAATTAAAAAAGGGAGGCTGAGAAACGGGAGGTAATATTTGCCCAACACCCCTTGCAACGACAAGCTGAGGATTAGGGAGAAAAACGACGAGAGAATAATGATGAAGAACAGACCCAAAGAGTGCTCAAAGAATACACCCAAACCGAGCGCGGTAAGCAGGCTGTTAAAGCCATAAAATCCTTTGGCGATTAGATTTTTGTCATACCCAAGCCAGAGGGCAAGCGAGTTGGATAGCACCACCGCAAATAATCCGGCAATACCTGCATAGGGATTGAGAAAAGTAACCACAACAAGCAATCCGGAAAACCAGAGATTATCTGAAAAGAATATCTGAGAATAGCTGTTTAAAATTCCCTGAAAGAACCGGAGTGTCTCTTCTTTTTTAAGATACTTCATTAATTTAAATGGTTGGGAAGATGTTCCTGTTGTTTTAGGGTGTCAATGGTTTCTTTTTTCCTGATAATATGTGCATTCTGTGTAGTATCAATGAGAGCAACGGAGGGGCGCATCGTGATAAATTGCATCCATTGCGTCATATTATATGCACCAACGCGCTGGACTACCAATTGGTCTCCTTTTTTTACCAAAGGCAATATAACAGCAGGTCTAATGATATCTATATTCATACACAATGGGCCGTAAATGATGGTTTCTTCGGTATGGTCGGTGCCTAAGGATGTAGGCGAAACAGTATGGTCGTACCAAAAGGAGGTAAAAAGAATGTTCACTCCGGCATCGATAATGGTAGCCCGGCGCCCGTCGGGCAGCCGTTTGTTGGCAATAACTGTAGTTAAAAGGCTCCCGGCCTCATCAATCAGGGCTCTGCCTGTTTCAAGGATTAACAAAGGAAGATCATTGGGCTTTATGGTGGAATTGATCAGGGCCGAAGTGATGGCATCGGCATATTCGTCGAACGAAGGTGCTGTATCGTACCCCTGAAGATATGACCCTCTTAATGTGTTTTTTGACGCAAAGCCCCCGCCAACATCAATATATTTAATGGTGTGGTTGTATTTATGCTGAATTTCCACCATAAGATTGGCTAGTTTTGAGGTGGCCACCCTATACGCCGATGGCGTGGTAATGTACGTGCCAATGTGTGTATGTAAACCTGCCAAATCTAATACACCACTTAAGAGGATTCGGTTTAAGGCTTCCCATGCTTCTCCATTTTCGTAATTAAAGCCAAAGCGATCCCATTGAGGATAAATCCCGGTATCCATATTAACACGTATGGCTACCTTGGATTTTATTCCCAATTTTTTGGACAGTTCGATGAGCAAATATAATTCGTCGAAGTGGTCGATGTGAATAAGAGAATGGTTCAGGATGGCCAGTTCGAGGGCTTTTGAGCTTTTCTCCGGTCCATTGAAAATAATCTGTGATCCGGCGACACCGTTTTGTATGGCTTTTTCATATTCAAACTCTGAAACTACCTCGGCCCAAGAGCCTTCCTGATGAAATATTTTACATACTGCATCGAGGTAATTGGTCTTATACGACCAGGCAAATTGCACCTTTGGATAGCGGGTAGAGAAGGCAGATTTTGCTTCATTGATGGTTTTGCGAATTGTTTTTTCGGAAAGGACAAACAATGGCGATCCGTAATCGGCCAATAAACGATCTACAGGTATTCCGTCAATCTCATTAATGGCTGTCATCCGATTCTTAGAACCGAATTTGGCTGGTAACCCGGTGGAAACTTTTTTTATAAACGGACGTTCAAATTTTAGTTTTTCCATGGTGTTATAATTCTCCATTCATTGTTAATTGTTCAAATTCCTTCATTCCGATAATCATATCGTACGAATAGCGGATAAACATTTTGCCGACATCATAGTGCGTGAATGGTTCCACTTTCATCCCCAAAGCAAGTTGAACCAGCGCCTCCGGCTGGTTTTGTCCGGCACCTACGGCTAAATATACCCAGGCGGGGATACGGGGGTTGATTTCGATGATGTACATTTTATTGTCGCCGCTCTTTATGATCTCTAACTCCATGCCCCCACGCCATTTGGTTTGTGAAATAATCATGTGGGTAATATCCAGTAAGCGGGGCTCATCGATGGTGATGCCTCCCCATGCCTTTCCTTTATCGGTGATATACGTTTTACGCATTGGAACTGCGCCTATGGTATTGCCCAGCCCATCGCCCAATGCCACTACGTTAAGTTCCGTGCCTTCAATGTATTCCTGCACTATTACCGGAAAGCCCCATTTTGCACTGGTTTTAAAAAAATACGATTCGGCTTGGGCTACATTATTAGCCACGTAAGCGTCATAGTATTTGCCTTTAATCATTACCGGGAATTTGTATTTCTTAACAGCATCTTCCAGTTCCCGGGAGGTCGACACCGGCATACTGCGGGGAATATGAACTCCATACTTTTCGCCGAACTCCGGTAGGTTCGACTTGTGTCTTTCTTCAAATTGACCCATGGTGGGAAGCAAAGTGGAGATGCCCTGTTTTTTGAGGTACTCAGCCGATTTTATAAAGGCATAGAGTTCCGCATCAAAATTGGGAATCAGAACGTCAATTTTCTCTTTGCGATGCACTTCAAGAA
Organism: Mangrovibacterium sp.; assembly: GCA_050256015.1. Lineage (GTDB taxonomy): Bacteria > Bacteroidota > Bacteroidia > Bacteroidales > Prolixibacteraceae > JBFWIL01. Next base: position 4,667 of record JBFWIL010000154.1, read on the forward strand.
CCCGCTCAATCAAAGCATCTGAACCATCGGAGGGATAGGGGACCATGTAGGTTTTGTCGACCAAATCGTGCATATATATGCCTGGCTCCAGATTTTCGTAGGCCAGCCCAACGATTCGGGGCTCAAAGAAAGTGGATTCTCTGATACCACGTACTACCGGAATCCCCGGTCCCGGGCTGTCGATATTGTTTAATCCGGTTACGGCAATGGTAATGGGTTGCTTATTCATTGTCCGCTAATTGATAATTGAGCAACATACCGATAAAATCCATGTAATATCTTTCCAGAGTAGAAGCATCTACTTCATAACGCTCCAATATTCGGGATTGTATCTCATCATCGGGCTTATTTTCTTTTAGCATTTTCACGACTTCCAATCCAATGGGGTTGAGGGTATAGGATTCGCCAGTAGAAGGGTCAAACACATAACCCGAATCGCTGAGGGCAACGTTTTTGTGTAGTTTTATCATAATCCGGCATTTTGAATGGAGTATGAAAGATACTAAATATATCACAACCCTAGTGTCCAGATAATTTTTCAGTAAACAACATCAAAATCGAGAGGTGGCTTACACCCGGACTTACCAAAGAGAGTAAATTTTTTTCTCACCCATAACTCTACATACCCGTTTGTCCACATACCCAATGAAATCAGAAGTTATGACTTTACCGAAATGAATCGAAGATTATTTCGGTTTCTGGACAAGCTGATGGCCGAATACATAAGAATCACCGGCGGTGTTACGTAATCATTGCGATTTCTAATTACCTTTGATACAAAACTCAACAAAAGTTTTTCAATGGCAGTATCAAACAATCCGGTTTCCGTGTTTTCGGATTCCAAAAACCATTACCAAATTCTGGATGGACTACGCGGTGTAGCTGCCGTGATGGTATTACTGTTTCACCTGTGCGAAGCGTTTACTTTTGGCAACCGCTATGCGCAAATTATCAATCACGGGTACCTGGCTGTGGATTTCTTCTTTTTGCTCTCCGGGTTTGTAATTGGTTATGCATACGACGACCGTTGGGGAAAAATGACGTTGGGCAGTTTTTTCAAACGCCGGCTTATCCGGCTTCATCCCATGATTATTATGGGGATGATTATTGGAGCCATTGCATTCTATTTTAGTGCATCGCCCACTCTGTTTCCGGGAATCAGTAGTGTGCCCGTGTGGAAGTTGCTGTTGATCACAGCTATAGGCTGTACCTTGATTCCTGTTCCCGTACAGTTCGATATCAGGGGATGGGACGAAATGCACCCGGTTGATGCTCCGGCCTGGTCGCTTCTCTTTGAGTATGTGGCAAATGTTATGTACGCGCTCTTTGTGCGCAAATTCTCGAATACCCTACTTGCAATTTTTGTTTTTCTGGCCGGTGCAGCTTTAATACATCTCACTGTGTTTGGCCCGAACGGCGATGTCATTGGCGGTTGGTCGTTAGAGCCAACACATATGCGCATAGGGTTCACCCGATTACTCTATCCCTTCTTTGCCGGACTTCTCCTTTCGCGCATCTGTAAACCCGGTCAGATTGCAAACGCTTTCCTCTGGACGAGTGTAATGGTGATTATCGTCCTGTCGATACCCCGTGTCGGCGGCCCGGAGATGAATTGGATGAATGGTCTGTACGAGTCGTTTGTCATCATTGTTCTCTTCCCGTTGATTGTCTACATGGGGGCAAGCGGTACGGTGCAGGGAAAATTTGCAGGCAAGCTCTGCCAGTTCTTCGGCGATATTTCGTATCCGCTTTATATTATTCACTATCCCCTGATCTATATCTATACGGCCTGGGTCACCGATAATAAGCTCTCCATGGCGGATGCCTGGCCCATGGCTCTGGTGGTTCTGCTTGCCTCCGTGGCTATTGCGTACGGCTCTTTGAAACTCTATGATATACCTGTGAGAAAGTGGCTTGTAAAGCACTTTATGTAGGATGCAACCTGAT
>JBFWIL010000155.1:0-6521 GCA_050256015.1 Mangrovibacterium sp.
TGAATAACAGGAAGATCCTGTCGGGCGTTGCGGAAACCATTGGAGAAGCCGGACGTATTACCGACATTACGGTGGCCATAGATAAACTCGATAAAATCGGATCGCAGGCTGTGAACCTGGAATTGCTGGATAAGGGCATATCGCCGGCTGCGGTGGAAAAACTGCAACCCATTCTCCGGCTGAGCGGGACCAATACCGACAAGCTCAGCCAGCTGGAAGCAGTTATCGGAAATTCAGATTCCGGGATGAAGGGGACCGGGGAAATGCGGACGCTTCTGCATTACCTGGAGAATATTGCGCTGGATACTGAATTGGAACTGGACCTGACCCTGGCCCGGGGACTGAACTATTACACGGGAGCTATTTTTGAAGTTAAGGCGAAAGACGTGCCGATCGGAAGCATATCCGGAGGGGGGCGTTATGACGACCTCACCGGTATTTTTGGTATGCCCGGCCTTTCGGGTGTGGGAATCTCTTTCGGGGCCGACCGGATCTATGATGTTATGATGCAACTGGAGCTGTTTCCGCAGGAAACCGTTTCATCGACACGGGTGCTTTTTGTTAATTTCGGAGTCCGCGAGGAATCCTGGTGTTTGCCTGTTTTGCGCAAACTCCGTTGTGCAGGAATTCCGGCCGAAATTTATCCGGAAGCGGCCAAGATAAAAAAACAGCTGAGCTGGGCCCACAACAGAAACATCCCGTTTGTGGTTATGGCCGGTGAAACGGAAATGGCTGCAGGAAAACTGAACCTGAAGAATATGCACAGCGGAAAACAGCAACTGCTCGGTGCAGAAGAATTGCTTCGTTTGTTGTCCCGCTGAACATAGGATCCGCATCAGGGTAACAAGCTCCACCTGTCTAATGTTTCTCTTCCCTTTTCTTATCGCGGAACTCCCGGATCATCATAAAGCGGAACTCGTCTTCCACCGGATTAATCATGACGACTTTTTTGGCAGGCAGCACCTTCCTGAATTTTACATGATATTCCTGCATCAGTTCATAATCTTTACGGTAATGGGCAATGATTGAATCGCTGATCTGCTCGAATTTTTTTTCCGAATAACTGTTGTAGTTTTCCTTGATCCGTTTTTCCAGGTTTCTTCTTTCCTGATGCAGTTCAAAACGTTTTTTGTCGAATTCATTGTACAGGGGCCAGAAGTTTTGCGCTTCCTGCGGACTAAGCTCCAGTTTTTCGGTCATGAAAGAAACCTTCATGGACTTGTATTTATCAAAGTCTCTGGGGCCTCCCTTTTGGGCAAAAGCCTGAATGAACAGAAGGAACAGTCCGGCCAGAATCAAAAATCGTTTCATCATGTTTGTTTTTAGTGGGTTATTGGCTCTCCAGCCGTTTAATTCATAATTTCCGTGAGCATGTCATAATCGTCTAGCTCAGCGGAGAGATAGGTCATCAGGGTATCCGTTTCAAAGCCCGAAATATCTTCCGGACTGGTTAGGGCATGATAAAAAACCCTTTCGTTAAACAATTCGTAATCCAGCAAAACTTCTTCCTCGGCCACACCGTCAGGAGTGCTTGCTTTTCCTTCAGAATAATTCGGCAGGATTTTGCTGAGAGGATAGTGTATGAGCAGGAAAGCAAGTGCGAAGCTTGCTGCAAGTCCCGCCACCGGTTTAAGGAGACGGATCAGTTGTCTGGCCGGCCGCCGGTCTTCCCGGGTTTTTGCAGGAATCAATTCCTCAATCCTGTCTTCCAGCGAATCAAAATATGCTTCGGGAACCCGGAAAGGATTTTCCCGTGGAATGGTTGACTTATCTATCCTTCTATCCTCCATCGCATTCAGTTTAACGGTTTGACTGTGAAAAGCTAAAAAAGTTTAATGCAGCCTGTTTATTCCATTAATCAACGGATCTTAAATGATTTTCAATCTTTTTTACGGCATGGTGATAGGAGGCTTTCAATGCGCCTGCTGAAGTCTCCAGAATTTTTTCCATATCCTGGTAGCGAAGATTGTCAAAATAGCGCATGTTAAAAACCAGCCGCTGTTTTTCCGGTAGCCGGGCAATCGCTTCCTGAAGTTTCCGGCTTACAGCATCTCCGTCAAAGTAGGGGTCGGCCCGGAGGTTATCGACCAGGTATTCGCTGATATCTTCTCCGGTGGCGCCCATTTTTCTTTTTTGCTGACTCAGAAAGCTCAGGGCTTCATTCGTGGCTATGCGATACAGCCAGGTGTATAAACCCGATTCCGCCCGGAAAGAATCCAGGTTGCGCCAGACTTTGATAAAGGTGTTCTGCAGGATGTCGTCCGTGTCATCATGATTAAGCACAATTTTACGGATGTGCCAGTACAGCCGTTGTTTATAGCTTGTCACCAGCTTCCGGAAAGCCTCTCTTCTGGTGCTTTCGTCTTTTAACCCGGTTATTAGTTGTCCATCACTGGCCATTTATCGATGCCTGATTTTCATAGAGATAAATAAATTAACAGGAGGTTTAATCCGTTAATAAAATTTAACTGTTCCTGTGCAGACCTGAATATCATTATTCTAAAACTTAAATGCAAAAATAATAAACGGGTCGAATATAGCGTATATTTGTCAATAACGTGCCCGGATTACATATAAAAAATAGTCATGAATAATATTACAAAGCCCAATATTCTTCTTGTTGACGATAATCCCATTGATCTAATGTTGCTGGAGGTAATTTTAAATAAGGAGGAAGTCAATACCATAAAGGCGAATTCGGCAGGAGAAGCTTTGAAGAAGATTGAGGGGATTGAACTGGCTTTGGCTATCGTGGATGTACAAATGCCGCAAATGAATGGAATTGAGCTTGCCAGGCTTATCATGAAAGACAAAAAAAGGCAGGTGGTCCCGATTATTTTTATTACCGCATATTATTCTGACGATTTTCAGTTTATTGAGGGATACGGGGCCGGAGCTGTTGATTATTTGCTGAAACCCGTTAATAAGACGATCCTTTCAAGTAAGATTAAGGTTTTTTTGGATCTGGACAAGCAGAAACGCCTGCTTGCAGAGAATAAAAAAAGATTTGAAGAATCGAAAGAGTGGTTGCAGGCAATTTATGAAAGTATTCCGGGAGGAATTATGATTGTCGGCAATGATTATATTATTGAGGATGTCAATGACGTGACCTGCCGGATTACCGGTTACCGAAAAGAAGAATTGGTAGGGCAGTTATGTGATAAGATCTGTCCAAAAGGTTCGGCCTCGGACGAATGTCCGGTCTGGGTTCATCAGCATCATGAGTTCAAAGGGATGGACACATTCATAAAATGCCGTGACGGACGAAATATCCCGATACTGAAAAACGCGAAGAAAATACACTATAACGGTGCGTTATATATTATGGAGATCTTCCAGGATATAAGTTCCCTGAAATCTGCTGAAGAAGCGCTTGTCAAATCAGAAAATATGTACCGTACGCTGCTGGATGCTTCCCCTGAAGGTATTCTGATTCTTGATCTTTCCGGTCATATTACGGAAGTATCCGGTATTGCTCTTGAAATTTTTGGCACAGAGAATAAGCAGGATCTGATAGGCAGGCATTTTTTACGTTTTATTCACAGGGATTCTGTCAGAAAAGTGAGAAATGTAATTGAAAAAACAATCTCCGAAGGATTGGAACAAGATACGGAGTTTATCCTGACTAAAATTGATCATAAACAATTTATTGGAGAAGTAAGTACGACCCTTATTCAGGAAAGTAATGGCATGCTTCGGTCATTTATGGCCATTATCCGGGATATTTCACAAAGAAAGGAGATCGAGAAGCAGATGATACATACTGAACGGATGGCCGGTCTGGGAGAAATGGCTACAGGAATTGCACATGAAATCAATCAACCGCTGAATACCATTTCGATGAGCCTTGATAATATGTTACTGGAAATATCCAAAACTGAAAACGAAAAGAACGGCTATCTGGTCGGGAAGATTAATAAGATTTTTGAAAATATATACCGGATAAGCAAAATAATTGATCATATCCGTGCATTTTCAAGAGGTCAGGATGATTATATTTCCACGGCTTTCGACATTAACGAGAGTATTAAAAATGCCTTGTCAATGATTTTGGTTCAGTGTATGCACAGGGGAATTGATCTGATTACTGATTTTGGCATGAACCTGCCGCTGATTCTGGGAAATACATATCGTTTTGAGCAGGTTATCCTGAATTTAATCATCAATGCAAAAGATGCGGTTGAAGAAAAGGAAAAATATCTAAGTTTCAATAAAGAAATCCGGTTACGTACTTTTCTGGCAGATCATAATCTCTGTATTGAGATTGAAGACAATGGTGAGGGAATAAAAAAGGAAGATATCGGGAACGTGATGCTGCCGTTTTATTCGACCAAAGAAGTCGGAAAAGGGACAGGGATGGGGCTTGCCATATCGTTTGGGATCATAAAGGAAATGAAGGGAAAGATTGCTATTCGAAGTGAAGTTTTAAAAGGAACTTCTATTCGGATAAGCCTGCCGGTAAATAGTGCCCCGGAGAAAAAGGGAGAGGGAGGGAGTAAATTATAATTTTGGCGAATTTTTGACGTTCCCGGGACCCTGCTGTTATTTTTTGGAAATCTATTGAAAAAACGCACATGTGTGCGTTTTTTTAGATGTTTTTATTTTTATCATTTCATATCCTTTCCCCTGGAACAAATATTAAAGTATTGTATTAGAACCAGTTTTAGATTTAACGCTTTTCTTTACAGGGTTTCTTCGGGATATTTGGCATGCTCATTGACTTAAAAGAATAAGAGCATTAAGTCTGTTTGGGTAAAAACAGTGAAAATCAGATCACTTTTTTTATATTTTAATACCTGATATTTTGTTGAATAATAATCATTTTACCAGTTTTTGATGATATCACACGCATAAAAAACGTCATGTTATTTAAATTGATGGGGGAAAATATGTTCTCAAAGCATAAGCCTTCCTGCTCGGGATTTACTGATCTTGCAGGGAGGCTGTTTTTATTTTAAAAAATGTTGACAGGTACTGTTACGGAATAATTATACGATTCAATTACGAAAAGAACAATAGGTATTCGCAAAATATATTGATAAGGGAACAGAGGTTATGATTTTAATGCTCCAGTATTGCCGGTTTTCTTAATTCTTTAAATACCTAAAGCAAATCAACATGAGTTCCAGTATTTCAGATCTAAAATCTAAAGAAAGGATTTTTCAGCAAAATCAGTTGAAAGTACTTATTCTTGATGATGAAAAACCTTTTACTGAAGAATTACGTGAATTATTACAAAGCTCCGGATATAAAGCCTTTGAGTCGAATACCTGGTCACAGGGAGCGAGGGTATTGGAAACCGAGGAAATAGACTTGCTCATCCTCGATGTCCGTTTGCCTCGTGTCAACGGACTTGATGTTCTGCAGGAAGTGAAGATTAAATATCCAAACATTGAGGTGATTATTGTCTCGGCCCATGGAGATATGGACACCGTTATAACGGCGATGAGGTTGGGAGCAATTGATTATTTACGTAAGCCATTCCGGCACATCGATATCCGGATCGCCATTGAGCGTACCCAAAAGTTTCTTCGTCTGCAGCGAAGAATTGTTCAGATGGAGGAGAAGAATTCATTAATATCCAAAAGTCTGGAAGCAAGGATCGAACGGCATCTTATCGGGAAAAGCCCGCAGTTGAAAGAGGTTCTCGACCTGGCTCTTACAGCGGCAGAATATCCGTTTACAAACGTGCTTGTAACGGGAGAGAGCGGAACCGGGAAGGAGAATATTGCCCGGATCATCCATTATGCAAGCGAGCGGAAAGATAATATCTTTTGTGCTGTCAACAGCAGTGCCATTACTGATTCTCTTTTGGAAAGTGAATTTTTTGGTCATAAAAAAGGATCATTCACAGGTGCGGTAACCGAAAAAAAGGGTTTTTTCGAGATCAGCAATAACGGTACCTTGTTCCTGGATGAAATTGCTGATATGCCATCTGGTCTGCAGTCAAAAATATTAAGGGCTATCGAAGAAAAAAAGATTACCAGGGTCGGAGATACCGAACAGATATCAACAGAATTTCGTGTTATTTCGGCCACGAACCGGGATATTGAAGATTTGGTAAGGCAAAATAAATTCCGGCTCGATTTACTTCATCGCCTGAATACCTTGCATATTCATATGCCTCCCCTGAGAGAAAGATCAGAAGATATTGAACCATTACTGCATTATTTTGCGGAGGATTTTTCAATGAAAATGAATAAACGCATTCCTTCCATCGACAAAGAGGTCGTTACTTTCCTTAAGAAATACAGTTTTCCCGGGAATGTCAGGGAATTGAAGAACATGACTGAAAGGGCGATAATCCTTTGCAAGGGAGATTCTCTAGGTATCAGCGATTTCCCCGTGGGATGCGGGGTCAATCGGCCTTCTGCTCCGGCAATGAATTCCTATAACCTGAAAGAACTTGAAAAAAAGATGATTCATGCAGCATTAAAAAAAAATGGTTACAATCAGACTGCGGCTGCAGATCTGCTTGGAAATACCCGTGATTCGCACATCCGGAAAATGAAAAAGTACGT
>JBFWIL010000156.1:0-6504 GCA_050256015.1 Mangrovibacterium sp.
CAGCAATCTGCTGCAAATTTTTATCCTGTTTTTGCTGACACCCCAGAACTGGGATAAGAATAAGTATTAACAGCAGGTGACATCGTTTCATAAGTATGGATTTTAGCGTGTTATACAAAAGTATAAAATACTTTTATACGATAAAAATATTTTAGAATAGGTTTACTGATCAAAGGGCCTGGTCGGGCGAAAAGCACGGAGCCAAGGGGTAAAAATGGCAGCCCGGCGACCGGCAGCCCTGGCAGGTTTTAATCCTGTCAGGGTTGAGAATTGCCAGTCGCCAGTTGCTAAACAGTGCTCAGGAGTTTTGGTACCCCGGAACTTTTAAAGATCAATAACCTGTATTTTGAGTCAGGTTCCCATTGGTTTCCAGGATAGTAGTAGGGATGGGGTAGATTGATCTGTAAGAGCCGTTGGGTGAATGGGAGAACCAGGATTTCGTTGTAAAGATTCCGAACCGGATAAGATCAGTTCTCCTGTGTCCTTCCTGATTGAATTCCCAGCCTAATTCATCCAGGAAACGGCCATAAACAATATCTTCTCCTCCTTCTTCCGTCGAACTGTTGTTATCTCTGAGCCCGTAGTCATAGCTGCTCCCTTCCGTCAGCTCGTCTCCTGTAACCCTGGCTTTTCCCGGATCGTCAAAGTCCCGTTCACGGACCTGCGTGACAATCTCTGCAGCTTCGTCGGCAGAACCGAGGCGCAACAGGCATTCTGCCTTCATCATCAAAACTTCGGTGTACCGGAACAGGGGGAAGTCATTATTCAGGATGTTGGACGAACCAACAGCAATTTCGAATTTTCCCAGACGATATCCATGATCTTCCTGAGATTCGGTAATGCTGGGGACTGCATTGACATAATACAGCGGTTTGCCGATCGAATCGCCCAGTGTGCAATACAAAATATCCCCGTCATACGAATATTGCTGTCCAGAAATATAATTTTCGGTCAGACGTTTATCCTCCGGATCAAATGTGGAAATAAACTGGGGGGTAGCGCAGATCCCCCCCCAGGGAGTTTGCGACAGTTGGTAGGTCGCCTGGTTGGCCGGCTGAAGGGTTTGCATGTGGAGATCGAACGTATTCCAGGCAGTTGTATAGTTTTCGTCAAGGGCAATGGCAAAGATCATTTCAGAATTATTTTCATTGTCCGTGACAAAAATGTTTTTCTGGTCACTTTCCAGTGCAAAATTTCCGGAATTAATAATTTCATTACATTGTTCCAGACAATCGGACCAATGTGCTGTCCCGGAATAAACTTCAGCATTCAGATATACTTTAGCCAGGAGAAAGCGCGCGGCCCATTCATTAAAGCGGCCATAAGTCGAAGAATTATTTTCACTGGTCAGCGAGTCCATACAATCCGTCAATTCGCTGACTATAAAATCATAAACCTCTTTTCTTGTGCTTTGCTCCGGCAGATAATCGGCGGCAACGTTATAGTCCGTGCTCAGGGGAACATTCCCGTACAGGTCGCACAGCACCCAGTAATAGCTGGCCCGTAAAGCCCGCAACTCGGAGGTAGCTTTGCTTTTGGTGTCTGCATCTTCGGTCGGGATGGCCCCGGACTGGAGTTGATAGATCACCCTGTTGCAGCTTGTAATGCCCGTATAGCATTCATACCAGGTTTCATACACGTTATCATCCTGAGCCGTCCAGGTATGCTGATGGAGCCTTTTATAGATCCCCCCGTCGCTCCATCCGTTGGGACGGGCGGGGATGATGTTTTCATCAGCCGTTAATTCCTGCTGTCTCCAGTAACGGTTCCATTGCAATAAAAGGGGGTCCCAGTTATAGGCTGCTCCCAGTAGTGCAGTCATATCATCTTCCGTTATGGTATATTGTGACGCGATAATTTCGTTATAGCTTTTATTATCCAGCTCTGTGCAGGAAAAACTGATCAGAAGAATTGCCAATAGGATCATTCCTGTTCCGGTTATATATTTTATTCTTTTCATATTCGTTGGATTTTTGGATTAGAAACCGACATTAATTCCCAGGGTATAGGTACGGGTCGTAGGGTATTTATCCCGGTAATCATTGCCGGGGGTCAGCCCGGTGACGGTGACTTCCGGATCGATGCCGTCATATCCTGTGATTGTCAGTGCATTTAAAACAGATCCGTAAATCCGGATCGATTTTACATACTTGTTATTCAACCTGGGGAAATTATATCCCAACGTGATATTGTCAATTTTCCAGTAATCTCCGTCTTCAATGTAATAACTATTATATTCCAGGTCGCAATCGGAGCTTAACATCGCTTTGCCAAAGACTTTGTCATAGGCCGATTTCAGCCGGTTATATTCACTGATTTTCGGATTTTCGAGATACATCCGTTCGAAATTCAGGATTTGATAGTGAAAAGCCCCCCTCATGGTAATACTGAGATCAAAATTTTTATAACGGAAGGTATTGTTCCATCCGGCATAATATTTAGGGACCCCATTTCCCAAAACCTGTTTGTCTTCCTCTGCATGATTGAAATCGTCGTAATTAACATGGTTTCCTTCAGCATCCAGATAGACCCATTTCCCGTCCTCATTAACATCAACGACTTTGAACCCATAAAAATTACCGATTTTACCGCCAACATCCACCCGGTGTGTGTAAGTTTGGATCGGTTCTCCGGTACTGCCGTCTGTAAAATAATCTCTGGAAGCTTCATAAAGTTCATTGGACAGGCTCTTCAGCTTGTTTTTATTGGTCGAAAAGTTGACGGATGTCGTCCACTGGAAGTCATTGATGCTGACGGGGACAAAGTTCAGGAGAACTTCGATCCCGTTGTTTGTCATTACCCCGACATTGGCAGTCGTTGTACTAACCAGGTTAGGTGGCATGGGTACGGTATAATCATACAGCAACCCGTCGATTTTCCGGTGATAAGCATCAATATTTCCGCTGATCCGGTTTTTAAGAAGTGAAAAGTCGAGGCCGATATTGGTTTCCTTTTTCTTTTCCCATCTTAGGTAAGGGTTATCATTCCGGGCCGGGGCGAGCGTTTGGATCCACTTGCCATCGGTATAAAAATAACTGCTGTAGGCCAGGGTCGATACTCCCAGGAATGAGTCGGAGGGCTGGCTTCCCGTAACGCCATATCCTGCACGTAGTTTCAGATTATCAATAAATCCGAGGCTTTCCATGAAAGGTTCGTTCGATATCCGCCATCCCAGTGAAATGGCCGGGAATAACCCCCACTTATCGTCAGTTCCCCAAAGCTGGCTGGCGCCTTCGTAACGCAGGCTGCCCATCAAAAGATATTTTTCATCGTAATTATAGGTAGCCCGGCCGAAGAACCCGATCAGGTTGGTTTTGGACCTTTCACTGAAAATTCCGGCATAGGGATCTTCTTCCAGGATACCGTTTCCAAGACCGATATCATTATAGGTAAAAATATCGGTTGGGAAATCGGTATTCGTCATATAATAGTTCTGATAATCGTTCTCGGAATAACTGTATCCGCCCAGAACGGTAAAATGATGTTTCCCGAATGTATCATTATATTCAGCGGTTAACTCTGCCAACTTGTCAATCGATTCTTTCCCTCCTTTGGAGGCATAGCCATTCAATCCGCTTCGTTTGGTCGAGATATGGTTTTTTGTTTCATAGTAACCCCGGGTCTGGTTATATTTTGAATAGCTCAGTAATGCTTTTAGCGATAATCCTTTTAATGGGGTTATTAGGATTGTCCCGTTGATCCGGGTCCACTGGTCTTTATTTTTCCCGTTGGATTCCTTCAGCCTGGCAAGCGGGTTGTCATAATTGAAATTCCCGGTATTCTCGTACCAACTGCCATCTTCATTTTTTACGGGAGCGGTCGGATTATAGATCAGTGCCTGCCTGTAGGTATAACCGTTGAAGCTATATCCGTCGCCTGTTGTCGTGTAGTGAATATTACGGGAAAGTACACCCAGATTCAGTTTGATTAATCCATCAAACATGGTATGATTAATATCGGAACGGACTGTAAATGTTTCTTTGTTTGATTTTAGGAAAATTCCCTTTGTATCGTTGTAGTTGATCGAAGCCAGGTAATTGGTTGAGCCATTCCCCCCTCTGAATGTCAGGTTATGTTCCTGGCTGACCGGAGTCCGTGTGATTTTATCCAACCAGTCCGTCGATGCCCCGAGATCATCACTCTCCGAACGGATACCTTCCCGGATCAGTTCCCTGTAATCTGTAGCGGTACATACATCCAGTTCTTTATAGATCGTTTGGGTACTTGTATATGCCGTATATTCTACGGACGAATGATATTGTCTGCCGGCTCTTTTCGTTGTAATAATGATCACGCCGTTTGTCGCACGGCTTCCATAGATCGCGGCTGCAGAACCGTCTTTCAAAACATCAAACGATTCAACATCCTCCGGGGCCACAGAATTAAAATCCCCGGGGACCCCATCAATAAGGATCAGCGGATCTGTGCTGGTCCCATACAGGGTGGTCCTTCCCCTCAGGCTGATGGAGACATTACTGGTCGGATCGCCGCTGCTGGAGGTAACTGCCAGCCCGGCTACTTTCCCCTGGATAAGCTGACCGACATCCTTGACGCTGCCTTTTATGAAATCGTCTGTTTTCACGGAAGACACGGCACTCGTTACATCAGCCTTTTTCATGGTCCCGTAACCAATGGCGACTACTTCTTCCAGCCCGATGGTCTCTTCCTCCAGCCTGACGTTGATCGCCGTTCTTCCTGTGACAGGTATTTCCTGGCTTTTCATCCCGACGAACGAAAAAACCAGGATGGCATCAGCCGAAATATTGTTTAAAGTGTAATTTCCGTCAAAGCCGGTAATGGTCCCGGTTGTGGTCCCCTTTATAGCGATAGAGACACCCGGCAGCGGTTGCCCCTGTATGTCGGTTACCTTGCCGCTTACAGCGCGGAGTGGTTGTTGTACTACCCTTCCCGGGCCTGCCCCGGGATCCCCGGGCAGTAACCCGGATGTATCTAAACCCCAGGCAAGGGTACCCGGGTTTGCCAGCAGTAAAAACAGGAACATGAACGTTCCATCAATATGAAGTCGTGTTTTTAATTTGTTTTTCATAGGTTGAATTGTTTAAGGTTAATTGTCAATCCTGGGATTGTTTTTCGGAAAAGGCATAGCAAGCCCTGTAAGCAGAATTTTTGTTTCATACTTTTAGGATTTTAGGGTAAATGTTCAGTTGATGCCGGATTCACAGGAATCCGTGAATTCTCCTGTTGGAGGTATTTACAGCAACATTACGGAGACGGACGGTGGCAAAAGGATTTTGCGTAAAGCATAACTTTTTAGTCTTTGGTTAAACGCAGCAGGTTTCAGGGATGTTCCCGGGGGAACAACCATCTGCCCGGTACTTAAAAAGAGGTAAGGGCTTATTCATTTAACCCTTTCCGTTTAAAGAGGTTCGCGTCCAGCGCCTGCCTGTGGATTGTCCCGGCTGCAAGGTGCAGCAACCGGATGAAGTGTGTGAGAAAAAATGACAAAAAAAGAAGGCGCGAACGATTGTCTATTCCTACAATCAGGCTCTGGTAGGGCCTTAGTCAGAGAATAAAACAATGTCCGCGCCCTTATAAGTTAATACAAGGGCGCTTCCATCTTTTGACCTCTGACTTTGAATTTACCAGATTCGATTGTAAGGTCAAAAAGCGCTATGTCATTTTCGTATCGAAATATGCGATACAAAAATAATATTTCAGTTTAATACATGCTATGTCTTCATCCTGTTTTAATTTGGTTACTTACTATAGTTCACCGGCAAAATTAAAAAGAACTGCAGGAAAGGTGCAAAGAACCAGACATGTAAAGTACACGTTTAGCGTGTATGGATCGTGTATTTTAAATTTTATTATCTTTGAACTAATCAATTATTTTTGCACTCATGGAAGATACTTATACCAAGCCATCAGGCAAAGTACACCTTGGCAGAAACATTGCCCGGATAAGGGAATTGAAAGGAATGAAGCAGGAAACCCTGGCGGAGAAGCTTGGCACAAACCAGCAGGCTGTTTCCCGCCTCGAACAAAAAGAAACAATGGACGTAAAAAAACTGGAAGAAGTCGCGGAAGCGTTGGGTGTTACTCCCGAAGCCATTAAAGCATTTAATGAAGATGCAGCGTTTACTTTTATTAACAGCAATGCTTTCCATGATAATTCCGCTTTAAATACCTTTACTAGCGGCAACAACCAAAATTATCAGCCAACCTTTAACCCTCTCGACAAAATCATTGAGCAGTCAGCAAAGATAGAGGAGTTATACAAAGCATTGTTAAAAAGCGAACAAGAAAAGAATCATGCTCTTTCAGAAGCCAACAAAGCTGTTCTTGATCTTGCAGAAGAAGTAAAAAAGCTGAATTTTGCGAATAAGCGAGAACAAAGCTGAACTTGTTCGAACTTTGTCGAGCGTGAGCAAAATCTATGGAGTGAAAGCGGCGGGTAAGTGAGGGTAAAGCCAGGCTTGTCTGGGCTTTACCGAACGGTAGTGATTCGCGCAAATCAAAAACGGTTAATCAAGTATAGAAAGA
>JBFWIL010000157.1:0-6462 GCA_050256015.1 Mangrovibacterium sp.
AATTAAATAACCAGACCATGCTTGTTTGTGAAACCAAGATCCGTGTATATTACGAAGATACCGACAAAATGGGAGTGGTTTACTATGGCAATTATCCCCGGTACTATGAAATAGGCCGAACGGAAATGATGCGGGATATGGGCCTTTCTTACAAAGAAATGGAAGACAGCGGTATCTTCCTGCCGGCCCGAAGCATGCGAATCAATTACATCCGTCCGGCCCGGTACGACGATCTGCTTACCGTACGGACCATCATCGAAAAAATGCCCCAGGTGAGGTTCCCCATCAAATCGGAGATTTACAACCAGCATGGAGAATTGCTGAACCAGGGAGAAGTGGAACTGGCCTTTTTTAACGGTATTACCAACCGTCCCTGCAAGGCTCCGGAAAACTTCCTCAAGGCTCTGGAACCACACTTCCAATCCGTATAATCCGTATAAACGGAATTTACAATTAAATCAGCGAAAACACAATCGATACGAGAACCAGGAGCATAATCAGAACACCTGAAATCTTGTTAAACCACCAAAGCAGGCGCAAGCTAAAATGGTGGCGAAATGAACTGACCAGATGGGTCAGCACAAACCACCAGCTACTTGCCCCGGCAAGAATGCCTAAAAGCAGTATTAAAGCACGATATGGCTGATCGGCATGAAAAGCAATCCCGGAACTGGCAAAAACAGCCAGAAAAATAAAAATAGCCAGCGGATTGGAAAAAGTAATCAGGAATGTGGAAAGCAGGTCACGCAGATAAGTGCAACCCCGTTGCCGGTATTTTCGTAACTCCTCAACCGGATTTTTTCGAAAGATGTATATGCCCAGCAAGAACAGCACAATGGTTCCAAGCACCTGAAATCCAAATTGATGCTGACGGATAAAATCCAGGATGTAAGTAAGGCTGAACCCTGCAACCACAGCATACAGCACATCCGAAAGAGAAGCCCCCAGTCCGGTTAGAAATCCGGATACCCGATTCCTACTTACCGTCCGCTGTACAATAAGCACTCCCACCGGCCCAAGCGGCATGGAAACAGCCAGTCCGACAAGCATTCCTTTGACAAAGAAAGACAAAAACATGACACAAAAATAGCAGAAACGGGAAAAAAAGCCATCCGAACTCCCGATATATTTGTATTTTTACAGTCTGCCGGATATTTCCGGATTATTTTGACCTGCTAAATATACACCGATGAAAAAAAAAGTTTGTTTATTGTCATTCAGCTTGCTTGTTTTATCCACTCTAACCATGGCCCAGGATTATCGTTTAAAACTCTGGCCCGAAGGGGCTCCTAACCGGAATAACCCGCCTGCGGAAGAAAAATTATACTCCAACGGAGAGACCAACAGATACGAAAACATCTCCGAAGCCGAACTGTTTGTTTATCTGCCCGATAAAGATAAAAATACCGGTGCAGCCGTGATCATCTGTCCCGGTGGCGGATATCGGGTGGAAGCCATCGAACATGAGGGTTTTATGATTGCCGAATACCTGAAAGCAAACGGTATAGCGGGTATTGTCCTGAAATACCGTCTTCCCTATGGAAAGCCGGAAATTCCGCTTACCGATGCCCTTCAGGCCATCCGTTATGTCCGGGAAAAAGCCGGAGAATGGAGCATCAACCCGCAACATATAGGCATTGCCGGCTCTTCGGCAGGAGGACATCTTGCCTCCACTGCCGGCACCCACTTTGATCAGGGGAATCCGGAAGCAAAAAACTCCACCTCAAGGCTTAGCAGCCGTCCCGATTTTATGCTCTTGCTTTACCCCGTGATCAGTTTTGATGAAAAAATCGGGCATATGGGCTCCAGGGAAAATCTGATCGGAAAAACAAATGACTGGGAACTGGCCTCCCAATACTCCAACGAGTTGCATGTAAGCGAAGAAACCCCTCCTACTTTTCTGGTGCTGGCCGATGACGATCAAAGCGTGCCTCCCGAAAATTCAATCCGCTTTTACCTGGCCCTGAGGAAACACGGCATTCCCGCAGAGATACATATCTTTCATCAGGGCGGTCACGGCTTTGGAATGAAAAAAATCGACAAACCCGCAGAACAATGGCCGGAACTGTTTGTACAGTGGATGCAGTCTATGCAACTGATTCCATGAGCATCCTTAACCGTTTTTATTAATCCGGCAATTTTCACGATGGACACCCAGGCAACCTCATCCCCAGACAATCCCGCAACGGTTTTTTCTTATTGTCCGCGTTGTGGTTCAGACCGGTTCTGCACAATCGGTATCCGGTCCAAAAAATGCAGTCGGTGCGGGTTCCACTATTTTTTTAATACTTCAGCCGCAGTAGCGGCACTGATCTTTGATAAAAAAGACCGGCTTTTACTCACCCGCCGTGCGGTAGAGCCTTATAAAGGACAGCTTGATCTTCCGGGCGGTTTTATCGACCCCGGAGAATCGGCAGAAGAAGCCCTGCGACGGGAACTGAAAGAAGAACTGGGCGTTGAACCCGCCGCCTGGAAATACCTGGGATCTTTTCCAAACACCTACCCCTATTCCGGGTTCAATGTTTACACTGTCGACCTGGCTTTCGCTGTAAATATCAAAACACCTGAGCTGATGACCCCCATGGACGACATTGCTTCCTTTGCCTTTTACGAACCTTCATCCGTTGACCTCCGTCAGTTGCCTTCCGCATCAATAAAAAGAATTGTTCGCGGTGTAATAAACAATGAATTTGTATCAGTAATAATCAAAAAGAAAAACCACAGATAGTTTATGGGAACCCGGCAGGAAAAAAGCAGGCAAATCCGGCAGCGGCTGGCACAGGTCCGCAGCAAAATGAGAGCACAGCAGATTGATGCCTGGTATGTTTCGGGTACGGATCCCCATCAGAGTGAATACCTGCCTGACCACTGGCAATCCCGCGCCTTTCTGACCGGCTTTACCGGATCAGCCGGGTCGGTAGTGGTAACCGAAAGCGATGCCGCATTATGGACCGATTCCCGCTATTTTCTGCAAGCTGCCGATCAACTGAAAGGCACTGGCATAAAGCTGATGAAAATGCGTATGCCGGGTACCCCCCGACCGGCAGCGTGGCTGGGAGAAAAGCTGTCCCCTAACAGCATTGTGGCAACAGAAGCCAGTTGCATGGCTGCTGCCGAATTCCGCAGCTTAGGCAAAGAACTGAAAAATATCGGAATGCGATTGCAACACCGCACGGATCTGCTGGTCTCCCTTTGGACAAACAGGCCGGCTCTCCCGGTTAAGCAGGTATTTGAGCATGAAATGACATATGCCGGCACCAGCCGGCAAGAAAAAATTCGCCTGATAAGGGATAGACTGGTAGAAAACGGCACCAGGGCTACCCTGTTAACGGCCCTGGATGACATAGCCTGGACTTTTAACCTGCGTGGACATGATGTGAGGTATAATCCGGTTTTCGTCGCCTATGCCCTGATCACCGACAGCCAGGTCTCGTTATACATGCCTGCAGAAAAGTTGCCGTCCACACTGAAAACAAAACTGAAAGCAGAAAAAATAGGTCTGCGTCCCTACGAAGCCGTCTTCAGCGATCTGAAAAAACTGGACGTAAGCATTCTTCTCGATCCAGCATGTACAAACCAGGGCCTGTACGAAGCGATTCCTAAGGAAGCCATTATCCGGGAACGCACCTCCATACCTTCACTGCTAAAAGCAGTCAAGTCGGATGCCGAACTGCAGCAAATCCGGGAGACGATGAAAAAAGACGGCGCAGCGATGGTTCGTTTTCTCCACTGGATATATAAAACAGTGGGCACAAAAGCGTTAACCGATTACGACATTGCTTTGAAACTCGACGAATTCCGGACTGAACAGCAAAATTACCAGGGCCCAAGTTTTTCTCCCATTGTGGGTTATCAGGAAACAGGAGCTGTTGTTCACCGTTCGGTGAGCAAAGCAGATGCCCTGCCGGTAAACCGTAAGGGCATCCTGCTCATTGACAGCGGAGGACAGTACCTGAGCGGAACCACTGACATTACGCGGACCATAGCTTTATCTGTTCCAAGCGCCCGGCAAAAAACCGATTTCACCCTGGCCCTGAAAGGAATGATCTCCTTAACCAATGCTTGTTTCCCGGAAAACACTCCGGGCTGCAACCTGGATATTCTGGCACGCAAAGCCATGTGGGAACATGGCATCACATACGGGCACGGTACCTGTCACGGAATAGGCTTTTTCCTGAACGTACACGAAGGTCCGATGAGTATACGGCAGGAATACAACGCAAATTCCATCCTTCCGGGCATGGTCCTATCGAACGAGCCGGGAATATACCGGGAAGGAGAATACGGCATCCGGACCGAGAATATGATGGTCTGTGTGGAAAGAAAAAAAACGGATTTTGGTAATTTCCTGGGGTTTGAAACACTGACACTCTGTCCCATTGACCGGACTATGATCGACACCACACTACTCACTGCCGAAGAAAAAAAATGGACCGACCGCTATCACGTCCGGTGTTATCAGGAGCTGGCTCCGCTACTCAATATGGAAGAAAAGATATTTCTGAAACAGCTTACGGCTCCCTTGAAATAGATGGATGAAAAAGAGACAGGGGTTATCTACTTTTTCGGAAGACAACCCCTGTTCTATTTATTTTCAATATCTTCTTTTATTCCGAATTCATGGATATCAGGAATTCCTCGATGGAATTGGTTTTCATCAAACGGCCCTTGATAAAATCCATGGCTTCCAGCGAATTCATATCGGCCAGATAATTTCGCAAAATCCAGATCTTATCCATCATAGCCTTGGACAACAGCAAGTCTTCGCGCCGGGTACTGGAAGACACAATGTCCACCGCAGGGAAAAGCCGCTTGTTGGACAAACGACGATCCAGCTGCAGTTCCATATTGCCGGTTCCCTTAAACTCTTCAAAGATCACATCATCCATTTTAGATCCGGTTTCGGTCAGAGCCGTAGCCAGTATTGTCAGGGATCCGCCTTCCTCAATATTACGGGCTGCCCCGAAAAAGCGTTTCGGTTTGTGCAGGGCATTGGCATCTACACCACCCGAAAGCACTTTTCCCGAAGCCGGAGCAACGGTATTGTATGCCCGGGCCAGACGAGTAATCGAATCCAGCAAAATAACCACATCATGTCCACATTCTACCAGTCTTTTGGCTTTCTCCAAAACCATGCCGGCTACCCGTACATGCCGGTCGGCCGGTTCATCGAAAGTTGATGAGATTACCTCGGCATTAACACTGCGAGCCATATCGGTAACCTCCTCCGGACGTTCATCAATAAGAAGCACAATCATATACACCTCCGGATGATTGGCCGCAATGGCATTAGCGATTTCCTTCAGCAACATGGTCTTACCCGTCTTGGGCTGAGCCACAAGCAGTCCGCGCTGTCCTTTGCCTATCGGGGCAAAGAGGTCAACCACCCGGGTAGAAATATTATCATGTCCGTTTCCGATCAGGTTAAACTTTTCGTCGGGAAACAAAGGCGTCAGATGATCAAAAGGCACACGATCACGGATATAATCCGGTGTCCGGCCATTAATTTCGATCACCTTGATCAAAGGAAAATATTTTTCTCCTTCTTTAGGAGGACGAATAGTTCCCTTCACCGTATCTCCTGTCTTCAATCCAAACAATTTGATCTGCGACTGGGATACATAAATATCGTCAGGAGAATTCAGGTAGTTATAATCGGAAGAACGAAGAAAACCATATCCGTCTGGCATGATCTCCAGCACACCGGAATTTGTTATAATTCCCTCAAATTCATATGGCTTCTCATTCTGAATCTGATTCTGGGTCAGTGTCTGATTCGGATTGGCATTCGGATTGTAATTTCCGTTCGCATTACCCTGGCGCTGCTTATTCTGACTATCGCGCTTCAAATGCTTGGCTTTATGCTGTTCCGCCCTGTTTTCCTTCTGATAATCACGCTGTCCTTCCTGATTTACGTCCTGAACCGGACTTCTATCCTTCTTAACCACTCCAGGCCTTGAACGGGTAGCTTCCTCTCCCGAAGCAGGGTTCTGCTCTTTCACTCCGCTTTCTTCTTTACGATCCTGGGGAACCACAGTACCTGCCTCTCCTGCATCCGACGGAGCATGCAGACCTGTTTTGTCCTTTTGCCGGCGTGCAAAATCAAAAGCTGCAGCAGCTTTGATTACCACAGCCGTCCGCCGTCTCTTCCGCGGCTGATCCGTTTCACCCGAAGACTCATCCCCGCTGGCAACTTCCTCTTTGTTATCTTCCTGAGCAGGCACTGCAGTAGTTTTCCCTTTTGAGGTCTTGCCCCTGGACGCTTTTTCCTTTTCCCGGACACTTTCAAGCTTTCGCTCGGAAGAAAGAATGGCCTGGGTATCGAGTATCTTATAAATAAGGTCTTGTTTTTTATAAGATTCAACTTTTTTGATTTTAAGCTCTTTCGCTATTTCCCTAAGATCAGGAAGCAGCTTACGGCTTAATTCAATAATGTCATACATATCTTGAAAAAAATTAAAT
>JBFWIL010000158.1:0-6401 GCA_050256015.1 Mangrovibacterium sp.
CGGGATAAAGTTGACCCGGCCGCTCCTGCTTATTTAGTCATCTTCGACCGTCGCCCCGGGGCCCGGCAAAAACCCTGGAGCGAACGTATTAAATGGGAAACGGATAAAGATATTACCATCGTCGGAGCATAGGAACTGTTGAGGCACAAATTCAGATAAGTAGTCACGCCAGTTTTTCCAAATATGACCGCCATCACTTTCACGGTAAACGTATGGCATTCACATACTATACAGTTTGGCCCGGTATTCCGTTACATTTTTATACAAGAAGTCATCTTTCCCGCCACTGATAATAAAAATATTGGTAACCGAGGCTACATGATGACCAGCCAGCACAGATTTAAATTTCCCGTAGCTGTCAAGCAACGAATCCGGAATAAAGCCACGACGGGACAATACCGCATAATAACCTTCCACACTATGGCCTTTACTCATAATAAAGCGATCCACCGGTATGACCACCTTCTGCATTGTATATGATTTCAAGGGTACGTATACGGATTTCAATTGCTTCTTTCTCTAATTCCTTTATTTCAACCATTTTTTCGATTGTTCATTCCTGACTATTGATGAATCTTTTAATCCATCATTTGTTTTTTAATTCACCCTCTTTTCTCACATTTGTTCCTCTTATGAATTTGACATGGATATTAATACCAATGCGATCAGAAAAAATACAAACATAACAGTCAGCAAGGTATTGGTGCCTTTAGGGGCTCCTTTAAACTCTTTCCAGATAAATACACCCCATAAGATGGCAACTACCGGGGCCGCATTACTCAAGGCATACGATATGGCAGGGTTCGCCGTCCCTGCCGACATGAAACTCACGACCATACCAACCATCCAGATAAATCCGCCCATGACTCCTGTTAAATGAGTTGTTAAACTACCTTTAAAATATTCCTTAATCCTCACACGTTCCCCCTGTACCGGGTAACGCATAAAAACCGGGTTAAAAACCGGTGTGCTTACAGCTACACCCAAGGCAAAGAAAAAAACACCGCTAAACGGGGTGAGCGTACCGGAACCTCCCGAAACAAAACTGTTATCCAACGATTTGACTACCAGCCCATAGAAAAAGGCGATCAGCAGGCCGGCGGATACAGATAAAATGATCCCCTGAGCTGAAGGCTTTTTTTGCTCCTTTGCTAAACGCCGGTAGGAAAGCATGCTCAGGTAAATCGCTGCTATTATTAGGACAATGCCGGTAAAAAGAAACAATACATTGCCCTGGGGAGAACCTTTGTCTATGACTACCAATATAAAATTAAACAGGATGCCCAGTACCCAGGCCAAACCTCCTCCTATGGGAAAACCTACCGACATGCCTGCAACGGCTATCGCCGCAGTCAGTAAAATATTGCCCAGGTTCCAGACAACCCCGCCGAGCATCGCGTTCCCTATGCTCGAAGCATTGGCCTGGGAAAGATCCTCTAAAAAAGTACGTCCCTCGCTGCCCATGCTGCCTGCCGTAACGACTGCAAGGGTGGCGGTCAGCAGTAATCCAAGGGTCAAATCCCAGTAAAACAGTTCAAAACGCCAGCTTTTTGCTGCCAGCTTGATCGTGTTGGCCCAGGATCCCCAGCATATCATCGTAATGACAAAGAAAAACAGGGCCAACCCGTAATTATGTATTAATATCATCGCTTATTATTCTTTATTGTTAAAACTCCGTGATTAGGTTTCGTGAATGTCTGGTATTTATCCAAATAAATACAATCCGGAACACAACTGCAGGAACCGTCATTAACTTAAACGCCTGATTTTATTATGATTCCTGACTTTACTCATGCTTATAAACCTCCCAGCCCAGGTAATTGCCAATGGCTTCTTCCAGGATACCGGACACATGACCACGCACCATCCCGACGTGGTGCTCAAATCCGTTCCTGCACAGGTATTTCATTAATCGCTGAAGATTCGGTATCTCACATACGGCAATTCCGCCGTCCATGCCATACGGATCATCGGTCATGATTCCTTCTCCAAGGTATGACTTGATTTTCCCTTTACGGTCATCGGTCGAGATCCGGAAATAGGTCATATCGCCTGCGGATACTTTCCCTTTTACTGCTCCAAAAGTATCTTCGCTGCCCAAAACCGTACCCAGAACATCCAGGCTCCCGATCTCAATATCATTCCCGAAAAAGGACTTCGGGTAATTACTGCAGTGGGTACACACAACTTTGTCCCTCTCTTCGGCATAGTTATTATTCCAGTCCAGAATAGCGGATGGGCTTTGTGCGGCCAGGGCCAATGCATACATCGATATGGAACCGGCTACATCGACCTCACAGGCCGAGGGTTTTAACTGTTCTCCCAGCATGCTCATGGTCACACAGACTGCACAGCCGTAATTCTTCTCGACAGAGTCCCAGCACTGAAGGGCAGATATATCTATCTGATTTTCAAACATCCAGTGCTCTACTGCCAATCCCAAACGCGCCTGACGGGATATCTTGCCCGTGGACACGCCTGTACAATCACCATAAGACCGGATCGCTGCTACCTTCTCCTCTACCGAATGATCTTTTTCATCTATCTTCCCGGCTGCCGAGATAATCTCTGACATATCTACCGGTACTACGGTAATGCCGTACTGCTGTAACAGCTTCTCGCTTACCCGCATCGTCTGGAACCCGACCGGACGGGTGCCGATGGCTCCTACCCTAAGATTTTTAAAACCTCTCACTACCCGGCAGATCCCTGCAAATTTTATTAAATCATTCGTAAATGCCATGCTATCCAAACCGTAGGTGTGGTACGCGGTATCCGTAAACTTTATACCATACTGATAAAAATTATTGCATACCGACAGTTTGCCGCAAAAAGCATCCCTGCGGCTCTTTACATCTACCTTGTCATTCTCGTCATCACACGCCTGTACCAGGACCGGTACATTTAAGCCAGACAGGCTGATGCTGTTTACTACACCTATTTCATAGCCGAAGTTGGGAAGAATGACTATTATCCCTTCTATTAAGTCGGCATGCTTTTTAAAAAAATCTGCACACTTCACCGCATCTATGTACTCTTCAATATTGCCGGTCGGAGTCTCTTCAGCAGGAAGAATTACATATCCATAACCCATTGAGCTCAGTTTTGACAGTACTTTCTTCCTTGCTGCTATGGCCAGTTCATAATTGAATATGTTACGCGTGGCGATTATTACGCCAAATGTTTGTTTTGCTTGATTCATCGTTTTATGTTTTATGGTTTATTGATAATGTCCCGAATCATATCTTGTGCGTCCGACGGCTCTTTGCCATCCGTCGTAAAGTTTGTCTCTTTCATTTTTCCCCATCCCCGGATGAAAAAAACGGGAGGGTTCCCTCAACGATTTTATTTCAGTTAAATCTGCCCAAAAACCGGTTGCAAGACCTGCCATGAAAGTGGAACCAAGGGCGGAAAGTTCTTCCAGGTCAGAACGAACTACCGTTCTGTTCAATATATCAGCCTGAAACTGCATCAAAAAGTCATTCCTCGTCGGACCTCCGTCTACACGCAACTCTTTCAGTTCAATGTCTTCCCGGTTTTCCATTAAGCATATCAGGTCCTTTATCTGATAGGCAATGCTTTCCAGTGCGGATCTGACAATATGCGCTTTAGTCGTGTCTCGGGTTATTCCCGTTATGCTGGCCCGGGCCTGATTATCCCAGTATGGCGCACCAAGACCGACAAAAGCAGGAACGAAATAAACACCGTTATTCCCACCAGACATCACAGCAAGCTCTTCTGTTTCATCTGCGCTTCTTATCAGTTCCAGTTCTTTTTTCAACCAGTTAATGGTATCTCCGGTGCAATGGATGTTTCCTTCAAATACATACTGAATCTTTTTCCCAGCCCCGTAACCAATCGAGGTAACCAATCCCCGGGGCGAATCCAGAGGCCGCCCACCGATATTCATCATGACAGAAGAGCCGGTGCCATAAGTGGCTTTCCCCATCCCCGAAGAAAAACAATTTTGACCAAAGAGAGCGGCATGAGAATCTCCCAGAAGCCCTGAAACGGGAACCGGAATATCGAATACCACCGCAGGATCGGTATATCCAAAAATCTCATCACTGAACTTAACCTCCGGAAACATGCTTCTATGCAGCCCGAAAAGCGCGATCAGTTCTTCATCCCAGGCCAGTGTGTGAATGTTGAACAGCAGCGTCCGGCACGCGTTAGTGTAATCCGTCGCATGAACATTCCCCCCTGTCAGGTTCCATAAGAGCCACGAATCGATTGTTCCAAAAAGTAACTCTCCGTTATTTGCCCTTGAAGAAAGACCGGGTGTGTTCTTTATTATCCAGTGAAGTTTACTGCCCGAAAAATAGGGATCTATTATTAATCCGGTTTTTTCTGTGATCATCCCGGAAAAACCTTCTTCTTTCAACTCATTACAAAAACCAACTCCCCGCTGGCATTGCCAAACCGCAGCATTTGCAACTGCCTCCCCTGTCTCCTTATCCCAAATCAATGCTGTTTCCCGTTGATTGGTTATGGCAATGCCGGCCAACTCATCTGGAAAAACTTTGTTTTTCGTCGTTATTCGCTTAATGCCTTCAAGAGTATTGATGAAAATCTCTGTAGGATTATGTTCGACAAAACCCGGCTGGGGATAATACTGTTGATGTGCAATGGTAATGCGATCAATTAACTTAGCTCCTTTATTAAATAAAATGACTTTTGTTGAGGAAGTGCTTTGGTCAATTGCTAAAATGTATTTTTTTGAATTGTTCATTTAGTAACCTGTGTATTTTACATATGAATCAAAATAACCATAGTGATTATTTAAAAAGCATCGGCGTTAATTCAGAGAGATATAATCTCCAGTTTTTCCAGATATGACCGCCTTCACTTTCGCGGTAAACGTATGGCATTCCCATACTATCCAGTTTGGCCCGGTATTCCGTTACATTTTTATACAAGAAGTCATCTTTCCCAATGCCTATCCAGTAAAGCTTGTAACCATTCTTCATCTGGATTTTAAGAGTCCCGTCAATATTTTCGTACACTTTTGAAGTTGTGTCCTGGCTTGGTAAAATAGCCGCAGAGAATAAACCAACATAATCAAAAGTATTGGGATAATACCTGGAAATATGCAGCGAGTGGAATCCTCCCATTGACAAACCAGCAATGGCACGGTGAGCTTTATCCGGCTTAGCCCGGTAATTGTTTTCCACAAAACCGATTATTTCTTTAAACCCGGTTTCAAAGGCACCTTTGACGTCTGCTCTGTCCTTCTCGTTGCCCGGTTTGTAAAAGCCCAAACTACTTTCGCCTGGCGCGGCCTCCATAGCAGTATGTCCGTTTGGCATGACAACAATCATTGGTTTTGCTTTCCCCTGGCTAATCAGGTTATCCAATATCTGGGTTGCCCTTCCGAAAGAAACCCATTCATCTTCATCTCCGCCATATCCGTGTAAAAGATAGAGTACCGGGTATCTATCCTTGCTGTTTTCATAACCAGGAGGTGTATAAATGTTGATGCGTCGGTCCATCCCCAAACTTTTCGAGTTGTACCAACAATGGGTTAACGAACCATGGGGTACGTCATTTACTTTGTACAGATCAGCCTGTCCGTTTCCCACTACGAATATATTGCTGATGGTGGCAAAGTCGCGAAAAACATATGGATTATTCGGATCGGTGGTTGCAACGCCATCCACTACGAACAAATACATGTACAATTCTGATTCAAGAGGCTTGGTTGTTAGTGTCCAAACGCCATTCTCATCTTTGGCCATGGGCAACAAGCCTGTTCCAACTACCCCACCTACCGGGTTTTCTTCCACTTTATCGGCAAAATCTCCGGCTACTTCCACTTTTTTGGCGTTGGGTGCGATAAACCTGAAGGTTACCGAATTATCGGGATTAACGACTGCTGATTCAATTTCCTGCCCACCAAAAATATTTTGTTGTGCGGAAGCGCTTAGCACGAGTGTTAAGGCAATTGCTGCAAAGAATAAGATTTTTTTCATTTGATTCATGTTTATTATCAGGTTACAAAACGATAATTATTGTTCTCAGGTATTTTGTAAGGGAAGGCGTTCCATGGTCAACAGCTTGAAGAACCAAATGGATGGTGTCACCCGTTTTAGCGTCTTCAGGAACGGTAAAGGTAGTCTGAGCGGTAGCCGGACTATCTACAGCAAAGGCAGCGCCTTCATAAGACCCAACAGGGAAATACCACCATTTAATATCAAGTTGATCACCATCCGGGTCAGAAGCTGTGGCATTAATTTCAATTTTTTTGCCTGGCTTTGCACTGATATTTAATGGACCTGACAGAACCGGATAGTGGTTTGCGTTTTCGTATTTTGGAGTTACCGACCATTTCATCCGTGCTGCCTCTGAAAGATTCCTTTCCGGATACAGATTAGGGAATGTATGGTCTGCTTCTGAGCTAC
>JBFWIL010000159.1:0-6374 GCA_050256015.1 Mangrovibacterium sp.
CGGCTCACCTGGACGGAAAGGATGTTTTCTCCATCCTGCAGATAAGGCGTAACATTAAATTCGGAAGGAAGGCAACTGTCTTCGCCATATCCCAGGAATTTCCCGTTTACCCACACTTTACAGGCAGAACTTACCCCCCCGAAATGAAGCGTCACCGTCATCCCTTTCCAGGTTTCAGGAATCGTAAAAGTATGCTGGTAAGACCCGACAGCGTTATAATCGCGCGGCACAAAAGGAGGGTTGAGAGGCCGGAACGGATAACCGGCGCTTTTATAAATGGGAATATCGTATCCTTTCATCTCCCAGTTGGAAGGAACTTCAATCTTATCCCAGCCTTTTACCCGTGACCGGTAAAAACCGGCCGGCGCATCGGCCGGTTTATACGCAAAAAAGAAATCCCACTCTCCGTTTAAAAGCATAAAACGGGACTTTCCCCGGTCACCGGACAGGGCATCCTCAATGGTTGAAAAAGAATAAACCGTTGCCCGGGCTTTATCCCTGTTAATTCCGCAAATGGCAGGGTCCTCCCAGGGCTCTGTTTGATAAATTTCCGGCCGGGGCGGAATACCGGCAGGACTGCTCTTGAAAAACTGGGCATGGACACACCCCGCATAAGCAGTTAACAGAATAAAAAGGATTTTTTTCATGTGTTTATTTTTTCAATTTAACTAACTGCAATATGCGTCTCACACGTCATCACGCTGAGACGCTTGTCAACGGTATGGAATTCACTTCGGGGATTTCCGCTTCGCTCCAATTCGCCAATAAACATTTACCTGGGCGAAAGCCGTGACTTTCATGGCTCGTTTCATAACCAGATTGTTGATTCTTCTTATGTATATTATTCTGCTTTTATAATCAATGATGCTGATTCCAGTCCTTCCGATTGGGCGTTTATGATAATTGTCCCTGCCTCCCCGGCTGACCGGATAATGGCCAGGCACATTCCTTTAAAGGCTTTCCGGTAATCGGCCTTAAACGGCTCCGGGCTGGCCTGGTAACCATTGTCAACCCCGGCTATAAAACCGGGACCGGACAAACTGAACTGAACCCGGTTATCAGCATAAGGTACAAGGGTACCGTCCTTATCCAGGATTTTTACGGTCACAAACGACAAATCCCTCCCGTCGGCAGAGATCGTATCCCGGTCGGGTATCAATGCTATCTTTGCCGGGGCGCCTGCCGTTTTGATTTCCCGGGTCAGCACCGTTTTACCGTCTTTCCTGGAAACAGCCCTGAGTATGCCCGGCTCAAACAGGATACGCCACATCACATGGAGCTCATCTCCTGTTTTCTTTCTTGTTCCCAGCGATTTCCCGTTCAAAAAAAGTTCAACTTCACCGGCCTGGCTATAATAGGCCCAGACATCAACCACCTGCCCGGGTTCCCAGTTCCAGTGAGGAAAAACATGGAGAACCGGTTTATCGGTCCATTCCGACTGGTACATGTAATAAGCGTCTTTCGGGAAACCGGCCAGGTCGATGATCCCCAGGTAAGAGCTGCGGGCAGGCCACGGATACGGATCGGGTTCTCCCAGGTAATCGAAGCCACTCCAAATGAACAGGCCTGAAATGAATTCACAGTTTTTTACTGCATTCCAGCTGGCCTCATGCGTGGCCCCCCAATAGGCCACCGTATTATCATAAGCGGAAGCGGTACAATCCGGATTTGCACCAACTAACGGGGCTTTATAAGCTACCGGCCAATGCCGTACGCTGTCAGAAGGCATAACATAAACGCCCCTTGTTGCAAAGGCTGAAGCAGTCTCGGTTGCTATTATTTTGCCACCGGGAAAACGCACCGGCAGTTCCGGGTAAGATTCATGTTTATAGTTAAAGCCCAGCACATCCAGCGCTCCCGACCGGTAAATAAAATTTTTTCCCGGGTCATTTTCTGTTAAAGCCGAAGTTACCGGGCGTGTCGTGTCCATACTTTTAACAAGATCCGTTAATTCGCGGGCAATACTGATCCCGGTACTGTCGAACTGCTCGCGGATCTCATTTCCAATGCTCCAGATAAACACGGAAGGGTGATTCCGGTCACGCAGGATCTGGTCTCTCAAATCCTTTTTATGCCAGTCTTCCCAATCCGTATGATAATCCTGATCCACCTTCTTTTTTTTCCACATGTCAAAAGCTTCATCCATCACCATAAAGCCCATCCTGTCGCACAGCTCAAGCAGTTCCGGGGCAGGCGGGTTATGCGAGGCACGAATGGCATTACAGCCCATCTCTTTCAGGATTTCCAGTTGACGTTCCAGTGCCCGGGTATTGATTGCTGCTCCCAAAGCCCCCAGATCGTGATGCATGCAAACGCCTTTTATTTTCAGATGCTGACCGTTTAAAAAGAAACCTTTTTGTGCGTCAAATTCAAAAGAACGGATACCCAAAGGGGTTCCATACTCATCAGTCAACCAGCCATCACAAAAGACCTGCGTAACTGCGCGGTACAGATAAGGATTGTCAACAGACCAGAGAACAGGATTTTTTATATTGAATTTTTGATTGATTGTTTGCTGACCAGCGGATAAAAAGGTTTCCTGCCTGTCAATTTCCTGATTTTCCGCATCAAGAATGCGGGTTAAGACCCGGATATTTTCTTTGCTGTTTTCAACTCCATCCAGGGTAACAGCAAGGCTGGACGTAGCCTCCTCTCTGCTTACCTGCGGTGTAGTCAGATAAGTTCCCCAGTGGGATACATGAACCGCTCCGGTGGTCACCAGCCATACATTCCGGTAAATACCGGAACCGGTGTACCAGCGGGAGTTGGGCTGGGCGGAATTATCCACACGCACGGCAATGACATTTTTTTCTTTCCCAAATTTCAAAAAAGGAGTTAAATCGTACCGGAATGATATGTATCCGTTCGGACGTTTTCCCAGATAATGACCGTTGATCCAAACCTCACTATTCCTGTAAATGCCGTCAAAGTCAATAAAGACAGCTTTCTCCTTTAAACTTTCCGACAGTTTAAATGATTTCCGGTACCAGCCAATTCCTGTTGGCAATGCCCCGCCGGATGGGGTTGCAGTATTGTCCCGGCTGAAACTTCCCTCAATGCCCCAGTCATGAGGCACATCCAGCGCACGCCAGTCCAAGTCATTAAAACCCGTTTGATATGCCAAAAAATCATCAGCCAATGAGAAATGCCAATTATCATTGAAATTCTCGCGCACCCGGGGCTTCTGATCCGAGCAGGCATTCAGCCCGGCAAGTATCGAAAAGAAAATCAGAAAATGTTTTGTTTTTCTCATCTGTTTCAGTTTTGTTCAGTTTACCCTGTTCTTTACAGGAAAAGATCATTGCAAGCCTACTTGATGGCAGATTCTTCTTCTGCATTAAACGAAATACCGCTTTTGCCAATATCTTTCGATGTAGCCAGCGCAATACCGCGATTCCCCAGCTTGTCAACGGCATTGTAAAAGTGATAGACAATCCCGTCATGTTTAATGACACAGGATTTGTGAGCAAAAAGCGCATCATACTTTTCGGAAGGCTCAATCAGGTGAGGCCCGTTCCATTCGGTCCAGTGAACCAGATCATAAGAACAGGCAAAAATGATCAACAGGTAAATTATTCCTTTTATTTTACGTACTACAGGTAACTCCTTTTTTAAATTTATTTCAGCCATCAAATGTCATTTTCATTAATGTCGTTCTACACTATTCTCTTTTAATTTTGTATCCCCACAATACAGTTGGCATTATAAATATAAAATATGGAAGCAGACTTCATTCGCTAATATTTTACATCTGCTTCCATTATTTAAATAATTCCTATGTCATCATTCCCTAAAGTTACCAGGGGTCATTTTGGGTCATATTCGGATTATTATTTAACTCATCTTCCGGGATCGGATAATATTCAAATTTGGATGTATAGTTTTGATATCCCGCCTGTTTTGCATTTTTTATCGTTTCTTCCAGCAATCCCCATCTTCTCAGATCATACCAATGCAATGCTTCACGGGCAAATTCCAGGTTGCGCTGGTGACGGATCTCAGCCATCATCTGGTTCTGGCTATATGCCAACATTTCTGTCAACTTGTTTGTTAGGTTGGCGCGTTCCCGAATTCTATGAACTAAAGGAGCTGCCTCAGCAACCTGACCCTTCATCGTGTAAGCTTCGGCTAACATCAGCAATACGTCGGCATAACGCATGCCGTATTCGTTCAGCTCCGATTTATAGCTATTGTCAGTTTCATTGGCATTCCACCAGTTCTGATTTTTGCGCAACCAGATTTCATCAGTTCCCCAGGTAGAAGAGAATTCCCTTTGGTAAAATACACATCCCGGATAGTCCCAAGCAATTGTGGCTAGAGCTCTGGGATCATAATTCCCGTCGGATGTTGGTTCTGTCAGAAATGAATCCAAAAGAACTTTGGTTGGCTGCATCTCAAACCATCCTCCGACTTCTCCGGGAGCATGCCATTCTGCTACAAAGGTACTTCTTGTTCGGGAGCTCGGATCATCCGTGGAACTAAGCCAATGCTTATTTCCTCCTTCATCGCTAAACTGAAGTTCAAATACCCCTTCTACCCCATTCTCATGCTCACCGTCAAAAAGTTCAGCATAATCAGACTGAAGCCCATAGCCAAATACATCTTCTTGGTCAACAATTTCTTTTAGTACAATAATTGTATTATCATAGTCTTCCTGATATAAATAAGCCCGGCCGAGAAAAGCTAACGCGGCACCTCTAGTGGCTCTTCCTTTGTTATATGTATCCCTTGTATCCGGCAGATATTTTTCTGCTGCATTTAAATCGCTGATTACCTGATCCCAGACTTTCTCTGAAGAAGATTTTGCTATGTAATAATCGTCAGAGGTTTCGGCAACTGCTGTTTTTATTGGTACAGATCCAAAATCATTTACCAAAAAGAAATAGCTTAACCCGCGCAAAAATTCTGCCTCTGCAATCAGTTCATTTTTAATATCTTCATCTATTTCCATTGTCTCTCCGTTCTGTATGACCTGATTAGCCCGGAAAATTCCGATATATGCTCCCTTATAAAGATTCTCAGTATAACCATTACTGATATCATTTAAAAATATTGCGATATCATAGGCCTGTCGAATATCATTTCTGACCGAAAAATTCTCAGTTTTTCCTTCATGGACAAACCAGGATCTTGGCCCATAATACCCATAATAATCAAGAACCATAGCATTATATACAGAAGCAACCGCCGATTCTAAATCTTCTTCTGTTTCCCAGAATTCATTTGTAGTAATTTGCGTTGGATTCGTCTCTTCAAGAAAAGCATCGGAACAGGCTTCCAGCAATAAAAACAATGAAAGTAAAAAGTATGTGATTTTCATAACAATATCTGTTTAAAAAGTTAATTGCAATCCGAAATGATAGGACTGGTTCAACGGAATTTGTCTAAAATCGATTCCCCGGGTCTCTATTGAACTATTCCCTATATCAGGATTAAACCCTTTATAATTTGTCCAGGTCACCAAATTGTCTGCGCCAAGGTAAAACCGGCATTTATTAATCGATAACTTATTGAGCCATTCTGTAGGTAAAGAGAACCCAATCTGGGCCGATTTAAGTCTTAGATAAGATCCATCTTCCAGGAAGCGATTACTGTTGTCAACTCCATTGCCATTTGGGTCTGCCAAGTCAAGCCGGGGGATATTTGATTCCGGATTGAAAGAATAAGAATCCAATAGTGCAGTAGAGTAGTTAAAAACATATTTTTCACTTTCAATATTCGCACGAATACCGTTATAAATCTTATTCCCGTGTACTCCCTGAAAAAATAGACTGGCATCAATAAACTTCCATGTTCCTTCCAGTCGTAATCCATACTCAAATTTTGGGAAGGGACTTCCACAGTAAACACGGTCATCCCCATCAATTTTCCCGTCATCATTAGCATCTATAAAACGAATGTCGCCAATTTGCGCATTTGGCTGGATAAGGGTTCCATCTTTACTATGTTCAAGAATTTCGTCCTCATTCCGGAATAATCCATCCGTTTTTATTATAAAGAATGAATAGATTGGATAACCTACTTTTGTATAGGTAACAGCGCTGCCTCCATTACTGGCGCTACCTCCTGTAAGCACTTGAGATCCGGTACTCAGTTTTTTTACTTCATTTTTGACGTGAGAAAATGTTCCTGTAACTGAATACTTAAAGTCACGAGTTCGGCCACTATAATTAAGGATCATTTCATACCCATGGTTGACAATTTTCCCTGCGTTCCCATATGGGTTAGTATCAGCACCTGCTGATAGCGGGATCGGTATTCTTAACAAAAGGTCTGTGGTAGTCTTTTTATAAATATCCAGAGAATAATTTAGCTTTCCGTTCCATAGCCCCAGATCTAAGCCCGCATTAGTCGTAGTTGTGGTTTCCCATTTC
>JBFWIL010000160.1:0-6368 GCA_050256015.1 Mangrovibacterium sp.
AATCAGCACGGTGGTCGGCCGTTCCAGAATATCGCGGGCGGAGAAACTGATTTCCAGTTCATCGGGTAGCTGCAGCTGATCGGTGTATTTCCTGGTGGAGATGATGATTCCCTCCGGATGCCGGCGAAAAAAAGACTCCAATTCCTCCCGTTTAACGGGGAAAATTTCTTTTTGCAGCAGGAAAGAATAAGCCGGGTTAAATTTTCCGTAATACCTGACTTCCCGGTTTCTGACCAGCGGAGTACTTTTTACTACAGGGTTTTGCTGGTCTACGGTCGGGAAGGCCAAGAGGAAGAAAATCAGGGCTGTGGCTGTTCCGCTCCCGGCAATCCACAGCAGGGCCGTCTCTGTTTTCCCTTTTTGCCATTGCAGGAAAGCCAGAAATAACAGCAGGGGAAGGGGAAGGAAGTATAAGCCGGCATAGCTGATTTTTCTCAGGGCCGGATCCAGGTAAAGTCCGGCGGTTACGACCGGAACCAGGATCAGTCCGAAGAGCAGCAGCAAGATCATGGAGGCTTTCAGTTTCATCCGGCCGTTATTGTTTTGCAGGTAACCTGCCAGCAGAATGGCCAGGAAGGGATATGCCGGTACGGTGTAGTTGGGTAGCCTGGTGTGCGAAAGGGCAAAGAAGAGGATGATGGTCAGGGCGGATACCAGGCAGAACAGCACAAGCTCATCTTTGCGTTTGCAGCTGGCACGGTTCAAGGCCTGCGGCAGGAAGGCCGAAAAGGGAAACATCCCCGTCATAACGTACACGAAAGTGATCAGAAACGTACCCCCGTGGCCTTCTTTTCCCCGGGCAAAACGTTCCAGATTATGCTCCAAAAAAAAACCCTCGGTCCATGCGCCAGCGGTTTTTAGGTGAACCAAAATGTACCAGGGCAGGACTATCAGCAGTACAAGCAGAGCCCCGGAGAAAGGATGCAGCATCCTGATTTCCTGCCAGTGGAATCTCCGGCTGAAGAGCAGAAACAACAGGAAGGCAAGTCCGGGAAGTCCGATGGCTACCGGTCCTTTGGTCAGGGTTCCCAGTCCGACAGCCAGGTAGATTCCCCAAATGAAAATCCGCTTTTTTTCCTGCACGGCCGCATAAAAGGACATCAGGGCTGCTGAGAGGAAAAAGATCAGGTAAGGATCGGGCACCGCCAGGTGAAACTGGATGCTCAGGTGCACGGAGGCCAGCAGGACTAAAGCGGTTAACAGGGCTTGTTCCTTTCCGGCGTAACGGCGCACAAACAGGTAGCTTAGCAGGATGGTCAGAGCTCCGAACAGGGCCGAAAAGAAACGGGCGGCAAAAGGGTTGACCCCGAACAGGGTGTATGCTCCCATCATGAAAAAATAATGCAGGGGCGGCTTGTCGGTTCTCAGTACCTCATTGAAGGTAGGTATCACCGGATCGCCTTTGACAAACATTTCACGGGCGCATTCTGCATTTTTTGCTTCATCCAGAATATAGATGCTTGGTCCGCCGATGTTTGAAGCATACAAAAGCAGGGAGAACAAAAAGAAAACAAGCGGAAGGAAAGGGTACTGGCTTATTTTTCTGATCATGATCCGTTTTTTGTTTGTTATACAAAGATAAACGACTTCGTTTCATTTTTCGTATTTTTGATTTACAGGAAAACTGCCTGTTTCAACAACCAGCTTGTCTGGGATTTTGTAAGCCGGCGGAACCTGGCCGGGAAATCCGGATCAGCTCGCGAAGAATGGGGATTAGGCGCGCATGCAGGTTCCGGTACGGATTTGCCATTGAAAATTAAAATATATACTAATGGAAAAGGAACTGAGCATGGTGGTTTGCATCTATAATGAAGAACAGAACATTCTTCCGCTTGGCAGGCAGATACAGAAAGCCCTGGAAGGAATAGACTACGAGGTGATTTATGTGGATGACGGGTCGAACGACCGGAGCCGGGAGATGATCCGTTCCATAGCCGACAGCCGGTTTGTTCTGGTAGAACTGAAACGTAATTACGGACAGAGTTCCGCGTTGCAGGCGGGTATTGATCAGGCTTGTGGAACATACGTAGCGCTGATGGATGGCGATTTGCAAAATGATCCGGCCGACATACCCCGTATGCTGAAACTGTGCCGGGAGGAAGAATGGGATATGGTGGCTGGCGTACGGGCTAACCGGAAAGACGGGGCTTTGCTTCGGAAAATTCCCAGCCGGGTGGCTAATTATCTGATCCGGCGCTTAACGGGTACTACGATGCTTGATTTGGGCTGCACGCTGAAGGTGTTTACCCGTGAAGCTATCCGGAGCATACATATTTACGGGGAACTGCACCGTTTTATTCCCGTTTTGCTGGCTTTTGAAGGTTCGGTACGCCTTACCCAGATAGAGGTAAACCACCGGGCCCGGGAGTTCGGGAAATCAAAATATAATCTGGGGCGTACCACGCGGGTGATCAGCGATCTGATCCTGATGGTCTTTTTCGGGAAATATATGCAGCGTCCCATGCATTTTTTTGGTAAGCTGGGAATTGTTACTGCAGGAATCGGCGCCGTGATTTTCCTGTATCTGCTGGGATTGAAGATAGCCGGGCAAAATATTTGGGGAAAGCCCATCATGATCCTCGGACTGATCCTGATTTTGATGGGCATTCAGTTTCTTACTATCGGCATCCTGACCGAAATCCAGATGCGTACCTATTACGAGTCGCAGCGTAAACCTACATACAATATCCGGCGCATCAGCCGGAATAGACAGCAGGAAGCATAATCTGCATTGCGGAAAAGGAAGCAGTCCGGTTTCTGTAAACTATAGGGATGAAAGCCGGCCTGTTTCAGGGGCCACGGCAATGGCAAACCGGGTGACTACCTGATAGTTCAGCCGGAGTTTCCGGAAAGCAATTTCCGGTTCCACCGGAGCAGATTCCTGCAATGCATCTCCAAAGGCGGTTATCTTGGCATTGCGGGTCATCAGCACGGGGGGATGACTTTCCCGTTCCTGCAATAACAACAGCCGTCCCATCTTTTCTCCTGCAGCTTCCAGCAGGTACCGTGCTTTTTCCCGGGCGTTTTTTACGGCATTCACCCTGACCTCCCGTTTATGTTCTTCCATATGGCTGTGGTTTACCCGGGCGATATAAGCCTGTTGTACATCCAGCTCTTCCAGAAGGTTCCACAGGGCAGACAGTTCCCCGGTAGTGGAAACGCGGAACAGATAATCGCGGGATTGCAACACCTCTTTTTTCTTTCGTCTGACGGTGATGTAATCGGCACCGGCATCGGCCAGGGAAAGCTTCTGCAGTTCAAACCCGTTCTGTTGCAACAGCTGAAACAGCTGTTTTTCCAGTTTATCCAGATCGGTTTTGTCTCTTCCTTCATAGCGTTCCCGGAGGGTAAACCTTAAATCGATTTGGTCCGGGACAAGCTCTTTTTCGGCTTCTCCTGTTACTTCAATGTAGGAACCTGATCCCAGCGGACTGCAGACCTGCTGTGCATGTATGCGGCTCTCTGGCAGCAGGCATAAGGTAAAAAGGACGGCCAGCATGACCAGTCCTGCTTTTCTTTCTCTTGTTTGTGGTTTCATCTGTTTATTTTTTTAATTTAACTAACTGCAATCTGCGTATCACATGTCATCTCTTTTTGTTTTTCCATCTTTTGCTTATAATTTTATGCCGTTTAATGACGGTTTATATCCGAACCATGAATCCATTTTTAAAACAGGTGGCCGCTTTCCTGTACCGGGAATATGGCGATAAGCTTCACCGGATGACGGTGGTTTTTCCCGGACGTCGTTCCGGGGTGTTTTTTAATGCCTATCTGAACGATCTGGTTGAGAAACCCCTGCTGGGACCGGAGGTGATTACCATTCCCGAGTTTATCTCCCGCTTGTCGGGTATACAAATATCGGACCAGATCAGTCTGATCCTGGCTTTACATCGGATTTACACTCGGGAAATGGGTCATGAGGAAGATCTGGATGAGTTTTACTTCTGGGGAGAGATTCTGTTGAACGATTTCAATGATGTGGACAATTATCTGATTGATGCGGATGATCTGTTCCGTAATATGGCCCGGTTGCGGGAAATTGACAGCCATTTTGATTACCTCAGTTCCGAGCAGCGCAAAGCTGTGGAATTGTTCTGGGGGAAGCTGGCCCGAACCGGCAGCTCGGCCAACCGGGACCGCTTTTTGAATATTTGGGATAAGCTTGGGTTGGTGTACAGGAAATTCCGGGAAGAACTGCTGGCGGAGGGGAAAGGGTATGGCGGATTGGTTGCCAGGACGGTGGCGGAGTCCCTGGAACGGGGAGAATCCTTGCCGCTGGACTCTGAACGGTATGTTTTTCCCGGCTTTAATGCGTTAAATGCTTGCGAGCAACATTTATTCCGCTGGTTGCAGGTTGCCGGACGCGCCGACTTTTTTTGGGATTATGATGTCTGTTTTACGGATGATTCCAGGCATGAGGCAGGTTTGTTCCTGCGTGAAAACCTCCGGTGTTTTCCCATGCCGGAAGGATTTGTTCCTGATGCAGAGTCCGCTCCGCTTAACAGGCGGGTACGTGTGGTGTCGGTATCCGGACAGTTGGGGCAGTCGCAGGTCCTTAGCCTGCCTGACTTTTTCCCGGAAAAAGAAGTGAATGGTTCTTTCGACGAAGCTGCTCTGGTTCTGTCAGACGAGAGTCTGCTGATACCTGTGGTCTCTGCTGCAGGCTGCCGGGCTGAAAGTATCAACATTACCATGGGGTATCCGTTGGAGGATACCCCGGTATTCAGTTTGATCAGTCTGCTTGCCGGACTTTATAAAAATCACCGGGAAATTGAAGGGAAGGATTGGTTTTATCACCGGCCCGTGCTGGCCCTGCTGAACCATCAGTTGCTCACTTCACCAAAGTCGCGGAGTCTCTCGGCCATGATCAGGAAGCAGAACAAAATCTATGTCTGTGCCGACGAGTTCCGGGACGATCCGCTTTTACAACAGGTATTCCGTTATCAGCATAACTGGAGCGACGCGGCCCGCTGGCTGATGGATATCCTCCGGGTTTTAGCCGTGCAGCTCAGTAAGCTCGAAGAGCGGCCGGTCAGGCTGGAGTCGGAATACCTTTACCAGGTATATCTGGCCGTGCAACGCCTGACGGATTTATTAACGGGACAGGCGGCTGTGCTGTCTCTTGTCCTGTTTTACCGGCTGCTTTTGCGTTATCTGCAAACCGTTACCATTCCCCTGGAGGGAGAACCCCTGGCAGGACTGCAGGTGATGGGCTTGCTTGAAACCCGGACGCTTGATTTCAGGCAGGTGATTTTTTTCTCCGTGAACGAGGGAACGTTGCCCAAAACTTCGGTTTCGCATTCTTTTATCCCGTATAATCTGCGCCGGGCATTCGACCTTCCGGCTTTTGAGGAGCGGGATGCCATGTCGGCCTATTATTTTTATCGTTTGCTGCACCGGGCCGAAGAAGTGGTGCTGGTATACGATGCTGCGGGCGACGGACTGAGCTCCGGGGAAAGGAGCCGGTTTATTCATCAGCTTCAGTACGATTCAAACGTGGTCCCCGAATTTTTACATTTTGATTTTGATTTCCGCGCAACAACGCCTTTGCCTGTTACTATAAAGGCCACTCCTGCTCACCGGCAGCGTTTGCTGGAAACCTACAGCCGGCAGCGGCTCAGTCCGAGTGCGCTGAACACCTATCTGGACTGCCGGCTGAAGTTTTATTTTCAGTATCTGATACGGCTTAAGGAGGCCGATGAGGTGCAGGAAGATATTGATCCGCGCCTTTTCGGGAACCTGTTTCATCATGCTGCCGAATTTATTTATTCGGATTTTATGGGGAAAGGACCGGTAAGCCGGGAAGCCCTCCAGGCTTTGGCTGCCAATCCGAACCGGATCGGGAAGGCCATCCGTGCGGCATTTGCTATGGAATACCTGAAAGATTCGGCCCTGAAAGAGGTACCCCTGACGGGGAAAAACCTGCTGATAGCCGAAAACCTGCAAAACTATCTGGTGCAGATGCTTCGGAACGACATGCAGTTTACCCCTTTCAGCGTGCTGGAACTGGAAGGCTGTTTTGAAGCCGATTTTGAGCTTAAGCTGAACGGCCGTATGCATACGGTAAAAATGGGCGGAATCATAGACCGGGTAGACCGGACGGAGGAGGGTATCCGCATTGTGGATTACAAGACGGGTAGAAACCTGAGTCTCCGGTTTAAGGATTTTGAAGCATTCTATGATCGTTCGAAAGAACACCGGCCCAAGGAAATATTTCAGATTCTGATCTATTCGGAAATATACCGGCGGGTGAAGGGAGTGGAGGAACTGCATCCGGCTTTGTACAAGATTGATGATTTTTTCAGGGGGGATTTCTGCCCGGAGGTAAGGCAAAACGGACATATAACAGGTTATTCCTGTCTGGCCGG
>JBFWIL010000161.1:0-6368 GCA_050256015.1 Mangrovibacterium sp.
GGCTGGGACGAAGTGGTGGCTATAACCAATGCAGTACAGGTAAATGAACATGGTGATACCATGTTCAACCTGATTCGCAGCAACCGGGATGCCGACTACCCCTGGCTGGGGGTTTTGATCGGTTCTTCGGTTATCGGATTCTGGTACTGGTGTACGGACCAGTATATTGTGCAGCGTGTTCTGTCGGGAAAAAATGAAGGAGAAGCCCGGCGGGGAACCATTTTTGGAGCTTATCTGAAGCTTACCCCCGTGTTTCTGTTTATGATCCCCGGTATGATTGCCTTTGCCATGGCTCAGAAAGGGGTCGTGATCAATGGCGAAACGTTTGCCCTGTCTTCTTCGGATGCGGCCTTTCCCACCCTGGTGGCCAGACTGCTGCCTGCCGGGGTGAAGGGACTGGTGGTTTGCGGAATATTGGCAGCCCTGATGAGTTCACTGGCTTCCCTGTTCAATTCTTCGTCTATGCTGTTTACCATAGACTTTTACAAGAAGTACCGGCCCCGGGCTTCTGAGGAAAAGCTGGTTCGTGTGGGACGTATGGCAACCGTGGTTGTGGTTATCCTGGGGATTTTATGGATCCCGATTATGCGCAGCATCGGTAATGTATTGTATAATTATCTGCAGGATGTGCAGTCGGTTCTTGCTCCCGGCATTGCCGCGGCTTTCCTGCTTGGAATTGTATCTGCCAGGCCGACTCCCAAAGGGGGGATGTGGGGTATGATTGCCGGTTTTATCATCGGTATTACGCGGCTGGGGGCAAAAGTGCTTTATTCTACCATGGCCGGAAATGCCGGTTACACAGATGTTAAGCTTTGGGCTGCAGAGCATGGGGTAAGCAACTTGTTTTATACACTTTTTTATGAGGTTAACTGGCTGTTTTTCAGCGGTGGAATGCTGGTCTTCTGCATGCTGGTCATCATGGTGGTCAGCCGGTTTACCAAGTCTGCTCCGGAAGTCCAGATTGAAGGACTTACCTTCGGTTCTTCCACGGCTACCCAGCGTGCGGCAAGCCGTGCCAGCTGGAACCGCTGGGATGTGATTCATTCGGTGATTATTCTTGGACTTACGGCTGCTTTTTATATTTATTTCTGGTAAAATGTTCTGAGTCTGCTTTGTTCCGGTGAGCTATGCCGGGACAGGGCAAGGATCAGCTTGAATAAAATTGCTGTAATTATGCTTGAGAGATTAAAAGAAGATGTTTGTCAGGCCAACCTGGATCTGGTGAAACACGGACTGGTCATCTTTACCTGGGGAAATGTAAGCGGCATCGACAGGGAAAAAGGATTCGTCGTGATTAAACCAAGCGGCATTTCGTATGATGGAATGAAACCTGCCGATATGGTTGTACTGGATTTGGATGGAAAGATTGTTGAAGGAAATTATAAACCATCTTCCGATACGCCAACGCACCTGGTATTATACAAGAATTTTAAAAATATAGGTGGTATTGTACATACTCATTCTGAATGGGCCACAAGCTGGGCACAGGCAGGAATGGGTATTCCTGCTGTTGGGACAACACATGCCGATTATTTTTACGGAGAAATTCCCTGTACACGTTCAATGACTGATGATGAAATAAAAGGTGCTTATGAACTGGAAACAGGAAGGGTGATTGTCGAATGCTTTGATCGTTTGAACCCGGATGAGGTGCCGGGCGTACTGGTCAATAATCATGCTCCTTTTTCCTGGGGAACTGATGCTCATAATGCCGTACACAATGCGGTGGTGCTCGAAGAAGTTGCCAAAATGACATTCCGTTCATTCCAACTGAATCCGGCAACTAAGATGTCGCAGCAGTTATTGGATAAACATTTTTTACGTAAACATGGAAAAGATGCTTATTACGGACAATAATAAACGAATGATATAAAATGACGCAATCTAAATATACAATTGGTCTGGACTATGGATCGGATTCTGTCCGCTCTCTTATTGTCAATGTTGAGACAGGAGAAGAAGTTGCTAGCGAGGTTTTTGAATACCCGCGGTGGAAAAAGGGGATGTATTGTGACCCGGAGAAAAATCAATTCCGGCAGCACCCTAAAGATTACCTGGAAGGGCTGGAATATACTATCATCGAGGCCCTAAAGCAGGCTCCTGCAAGTGTTGCCGAAAATGTAGTCGGCATTTCGGTGGATACAACCGGATCAACTCCTGTGGCTGTTGATGAAAAAGGAACACCTTTGTCGCTGACCCCGGGATTTGAGGAAAATCCTAATGCTATGTTTGTGTTATGGAAAGACCATACCGCCGTTGAGGAAGCTAATGAAATTAATGAACTGGCACATAAATGGAAAATTGATTTTACCAGATACGAAGGTGGAATCTATTCTTCTGAATGGTTCTGGGCAAAAATTTTACATATTAGCCGGGAAGATGCGGCTGTTTTAAGGGCCGCTTACACCTGGGTGGAACATTGTGACTGGATACCTGCTGTACTTACAGGAAATACCCGTCCTGCAATATTGAAGAGGAGTCGTTGTGCAGCCGGTCATAAGGCAATGTGGCATGAGGCATTTGGAGGCCTGCCTTCGGAAGAATTTTTAACTTCTCTTGATCCGGTTTTGAGTGGGGTGAGAGACCGGATGTACAAGGAAACGTATACCTGCGATGTTGCTGTTGGTAACCTTACAAAAGAGTGGGCCGAAAAATTGGGACTTTCCTCCGGCGTCGTTGTCGGCGTTGGGGCTTTTGATGCTCATCTGGGAGCCATTGGCGGTGAAATTAAACCCTATTATTTAAGTAAAGTAATGGGCACATCAACCTGCGATATGTTGGTTGCCCCGATGGAAGAAGTAGGTCACAGACTGGTCGCCGGTATTTGCGGACAGGTTGATGGGTCTGTCGTCCCGGGTATGTTGGGAATGGAAGCCGGCCAATCAGCTTTTGGCGATGTTTATGCCTGGTTTAAAAAGGTATTAATATGGCCTGCCGAACAAATATTAGCTAAGTCGACTATCGTGGATGAAACAATCCGGAAGAAACTGGTTGCAGAAATTTCGGATAAAATGATTGTCGGACTTTCTGAAGCTGCAGCAGAAATTCCCATTTCGGAGAGTGGTGTTTGGGCTGTTGATTGGATGAACGGACGCCGCACTCCTGATGCCAACCAAAAATTGAAAGGTGCTATTGCCGGCTTGAATCTTGCTACTGATGCTCCCCGAATATTTCGGGCTTTGGTTGAGGCAACGGCTTTTGGTTCAAAAGCAATTGTTGACCGCTTTATTCGTGAAGGTATCCGTATTGACGGGGTGATTGCACTTGGAGGGGTGGCTAAAAAATCACCGCTGGTTATGCAAATTGTTTGCGATGTATTAAATATGCCAATCAAAGTAGCGCGGTCGGAGCAAGCCTGTGCGCTAGGGGCG
Organism: Mangrovibacterium sp.; assembly: GCA_050256015.1. GTDB lineage: Bacteria > Bacteroidota > Bacteroidia > Bacteroidales > Prolixibacteraceae > JBFWIL01. The sequence continues at coordinate 3,372 of JBFWIL010000161.1, forward strand.
GCAATGGCTGCAACCGTTGCTGCCGGGGTATATGCTTCAACTAAAGAAGCTCAGGCGAAAATGGGAGGCGGTTTTGAAACAGAATATTTCCCTATTCCCGAAAATGTTGGCAAATATCAGGTTATCTATGAAAAGTACCTTAAACTTGGAAAATTTATTGAAAACGAATTGACCTGATCTAATTTCTTACGTTTATTTTTCAAAGCATTTTCACAAAAAAATGATAAATTGCCCGGATAAAAACCGGGCTTTTTTATGTACGATATTATTGGCGATGTGCACGGGCAGGCTGGTCTTTTGAAAGAACTGCTGCGAAAATTGGGGTATGACTGTAAGAATGGAGTTTTTTCCCATCCGGAAAGAAAAGCCATTTTTGTTGGCGATTTTATTAACCGCGGTCCGAAGCCCCGGGAAACCATCAGGCTGGTCCGCGATATGGCAGAAGCAGACAGGGCGCTGGTCATCCTTGGAAATCATGAAATCAATGCCATTTATTACAGCTTATTGGACAATAAGGGTAAACATCTCAGCAAACGCTGGTCGCGTCTGCGCCTGGATCTGGATTCAACCCTTCGTGATTTTGCCGGCAATACAGGAGAGTGGAACAGCCATGTCGGCTGGATGCGATGTCTGCCGATGTTCCTGGATCTTGGAAAAATCCGTGTGGCTCATGCCTGTTGGCGGGATGAAAACATGTTGCTTCTGAAAACGCATCTTTCCGGACAAAAGCTAAAGCGTTCTTTTTTGAAACAGGTGGGGAAGAATAATTCGGCCCTGTCCCGGGCATTCTGGGAAACCTGCAAAGGGATCGATTTTCAGCTTCCCCGGGATTTGCTGGTGTATGACCACAAAGGCCTGCCGCATCGTTCCTTTCGTTCCAAATGGTGGCTGAATCCGTCCGGAATGAGCTTCCGGGAACTTTCTTTTGAAAGCCGGTTTGAATTGCCAGATTACACCATTCCCCCGGAAATTGTGCCTGAATGGGATCCGTATTCCCCGGAAGATCCGATTGTGTTTTTCGGGCATTACTGCATGAAGAACGGTCCGCGCATTGTTTCGGATAACCTGTGCTGTCTGGATTCCTGTGTGAGCCGCAAAGGGGCACTGTCGGCTTATCGCTGGCAGGGAGAAGAGAAACTCCTTCCGCAAAATCTGTTTTGATCGGGTCAGTATTTATTTTTTATTTTTTAAGTCCGGGCTATTGCAGGGAAAAAAAGAAAACTTATCTTTGCAGTGCCTTTTGAAAATAGCACTACATAAGGCTTACAACAAAACGGTGCGGTAGTTCAGCTGGTTAGAATATCGGCCTGTCACGCCGGGGGTCGCGGGTTCGAATCCCGTCCGCACCGCTTTCCAAACAGGTAACAAATCTTGCGATAAGGCGTTGATTTGTTACCTGTTTGGTTCAGTAGAAATATATCGTTTGAGGTTGCAAAAAATTAGATTTTGTAATCTGAAAAAATGAGTAGCGTGAAAGTAAATCCGGAAGCTGTCCTATATTTTTGTATAAGAAAAAATCTGACCTGAATACATAAGCAATCGCTTTAATAATGCTGGTTTGTCGACCCGTGTCAGCATTAAATACTATTGAACAAACCATTTATCCGTTTGGATATAACAATCGGACCGTTTTATTTTTAAGCCTAAAATACGGTCCTATTGTTTCTTGCAGATACGGAGGATTGATTCACAACCGATCCTGGGATTTAAAAGGGAAGATCATTTCCGCTGTCTTCCGGTTCCGGGGGAATATCTCCCGGCTGAAAATCAGGCGGAAAATTTTCGGGTGTCTCCTTGTTTACCGGCTCCACCTTCCAGGCGTTGATGTTGTGATACCATCTTCCGTTGTATTCTCTTGATTCTACCGAAAACGACACGTTGACTTCCGTTCCCGGAGTCATTCCGTCCAGCAGGTTTAGTTTGTCATTGAACAGGGTAAAACAGATCTGCCGGGGGAACTGCTCCCCCGCAATTTCAATGACAAATTCACGTTTTCTCCATTCGTTTCCGGCCTTGCTTACTCCGGAAACCGGTTCGAGAATACGGCTAATTTTTCCTTTGATTTCCATGTGTGCAAAGTTTTATTCTTTATTATAGCGTTCAATATAAAAAAATACCCCGGCAATAACAGCCGGGGAACATCATTGTGCTTATTTTGAGCTCACTCAATAATTTCCAGTAATTCTACTTCGAAGATCAGTGCGGAATTAGGACCGATATCTCTTCCTGCTCCTCTTTCTCCGTATGCAAGTTCACTGGGAAGGTAGAGTTTCCATTTTGAGCCAACCGGCATCAGTTGCAAAGCCTCAGTCCAGCCCGGAATAACCTGATTCAGGGCAAAAGTTGCAGGTTCTCCACGCTCAACGGAACTGTCGAATACGGTTCCGTCAATAAGCGTTCCGTGGTAGTGGCATTTGACTCGCTGTTCTGCTTTGGGTTTGGGTCCACTTCCTTCTTTCAGAATTTCGTACTGCAATCCGCTTTCCGTGGTGTTTACTCCTTCACGGGTTTTGTTCTGTTCCAGAAAAGCCTTTCCTTCTTCAGCATTTTGGGAAGCTTCCTGTTCGGAAATCTTTTTGAAAAAATTCTGAATCAGCGAATTGGCCTGTTCGGCTTCCATTTTTGACTGTTCTCCTTTCATCTGCTCGGTGAAACCGCTGATAAGCAGGTCGATGTTGAATTCTTCCGCACCCGGAGAGGCCTCAAGGTTTTGTTTATTGTTCTGGCCGATCAGAATACCCAGGGCATAGCTGGCCGAGTCGTTTTCGTTGATCAGGCTGACCGGTTTTGAACTGTTGGTCGACTGACAGGCTGCCAACACGGCTGAAGCAGCCGCCATAACGGCTAATGATTTTAAATTCATTTTGTTGTAATGGTTAAACGATTTATAATAATTCGACATCAAAAATAATTGTGGCGTTGGGACCTATGCTGCCTCCTGCTCCATTTTCACCGTAGGCCAGCATGGGAGGAATAAAGAGCCGCCATTTGGAACCT
>JBFWIL010000162.1:0-6291 GCA_050256015.1 Mangrovibacterium sp.
TAGGAGAGTTCTTCCACATTTTTGTTCCACCAGGGCTGGATTTCAAATTTTTCAAACCAGTATTTCAGGCTTTTCAATGCATCGTGCCGGCTCATTCCCTTGAGCCGGGCAAGGTATAAGGCCTGTTCGCCTACTTTCATCTTTTTATACAGCCCCCGCTCTTCAGGCAGATAACCAATCCGGGAAATGTCTGCGGACCGGATGGGACGACCAGAAAAATACAATTTACCCGAATCGGGGGCTGTAATCTGGTTAATGATCCGGAGCAGGGTGGTTTTTCCTGCACCGTTGGGACCAAGCAGGCCGAACACCGATTGCTCTCTGACCGCAATGCTGACGTGGTCGAGGGCCCGGTGACCTGCATAGTCTTTTACGAGCTCCGATGCTTCTAAAAATTCCATGTAGCTGGTTTTATGAAAGAAGTTTGATTTACAAAATTACAGCTTGTTTTTCGGGAACGCATGTTTTTCGGCGAAATGATCATTTTTTTATCCCGGTTCCTGTTTTTCGCGGCCGGCCGGTTGCGTGCTACCTGGCCGTATTATGCGTTCAGATTTAGCTCTTTCAGTAATTTCAGATAAAGCGTAAAGGCTTGTTCAATTTCCCGGATCCGGATGTATTCGTTGGCTGTGTGCGAACGGGCACTGTCGCCCGGACCGATTTTAACAGAAGGATAGGGAATAGCTGCCTGGTCTGAGGTGGTTGGCGATCCGAAACAGACGAGCCCCAGCTCGCGGGCATGCTGCACAATGGGATGATTCATCGGGATGCCCGAGGAATTGAGTCGGAAAGACCGGGGCCGGATCTCGGAATTCATCAGTTTGCGGATCAGCTCATAAGCTTCACGGTTGCTGTAATGTTCATTGGTGCGAACATCTACCACAAAGGAACACTGGTCTGGTACCACATTGTGTTGGTAGCCGGCCTGAATCTGTGTGACGGAGAGTTTTACGGGACCGAGTAGCCGGGAAGTTTTGGGAAATTGATAGTTACGCAGCATCCGGATGTCGTCCAGGGCTTTGTACAGGGCGTTTTCTCCTTCATCGCGGGCTGCATGACCGGCTTTCCCGGTGGCTGTGCAATCGAGCACCATCAGGCCTTTTTCCGCAACGGCAAGCTGCATCTGTGTAGGCTCTCCCACGAGGGCCAGGTCCAGGTGTTCCCATTCCTTTACAAGACTTTCCATGCCCCGCGGACCGGAGATCTCCTCTTCTGCAGAGGCAGCATAGATCAGGTTAAAGGGAAGATCCCGGCAGGCGTACAGCTCGTTGAACACGGCCAGAAGGGTTATCACGGAGGCCCCGGCATCGTTGCTGCCCAGTCCGCTTAACTTTCCGTCCTTTCGTTCGGCGCCAAAGGGATCCAGTGTCCATTTTTTTGCGGGTCGTACCGTATCTATGTGCGAGTTTAGCAGGAGCACCGGTTTGCCTTTTTCCCAATGCCGGTTCACCGTCCAGGTGTTGTTGTCTTTTTCCCGGAAAGGAAGGCCCTTGGTGTGCATGAATTCCCGGATAAGGGCAGCTGCATCTGCTTCCTCCCGGCTAAAAGAAGGGGTCCGGATCAGCCGGATCAGCAGTTGGATATAATCTTCCATACTTGTATGTTTGATTAGGAAACAAAAATACGAATGTTTTATGAAGAAAAGATTTCATCGGTTACCTTCCTGTTAAATTTAATGGAATCCCAACTTTCTCCAGAATCAGGGTGATATTTTTGTAATGTCAACTAATTGTAATGCTATGTTGGAGCGGAGTAAACGAATGATTCCTGTTATGTTGTTTATGCTTGTGATCCTTACCTATGGGTTACCAGTGTTATTTTTGCTTGCCACTTACCTTGGCGAGGGAGCCGGGCAGTATCGGGAAAAATTTGTTTTTATAGTGCTGAGTATGGCTTGTTCTGCACTATCGGTCAATGGAATAAAATACCTGATTGACAGGCCACGGCCGTTTGTCGTCTATCCTTTCCTGGAAAAATTGGCCAGTGGGGGAAGTCCGTCTTTTCCTTCAGGACATGCTGCTGATGCATTTGCCCTGGCCACCGCCCTGAGTATTGTTTTCCCCGGGAAAAGGGTGATTATTTCGGCTTACCTGCTTGCCTGCCTGATAGGCTATTCCCGCATGGCTCTTGGGGTTCATTACCTTAGCGACGTGTTGGCCGGAGCCTTTACAGGAGCCGCTTCCGCGTATATGTTTGGCTGCCTGTTGAGCCCGTGCGCCTGCCGGACTTTTGTCCGGGTCGGCTTTGTTTCTCCCGGAAAGAATATGATGAATAAAATCCGTTCGTTTTTCAGAAGCTGAATGCTTAAAAAAGGGTATATTTGGCCAGGATATATAAGCGGCTAAAGTTGAGAATAGTTACAGAGCATGAGAAAATGGCGTATTGTAGATTCCGAGGAGTTATACAACATCAACGGTTGGGGAATCAATTATTTTTCCGTCAATGAAAAAGGGAATGTGGTGGTCACTCCGCAGAGAGAGGGGGTACAGATCGATTTGAGAGAGCTGATCGACGAACTGCTGGTTCGCGATGTGGGAGCTCCCGTGCTGATCCGTTTTCCCGACATTCTGGACAGCCGGATTGAGAAGATGGCCAGTTGTTTTAAGATTGCGGCTGCCGAATACGAATACCAGGGGGAAAATTTTATTATCTATCCGGTTAAGGTTAACCAAATCCGGCCGGTGGTGGAGGAGATCGTAAGCCATGGCGAGAAGTTCAATATAGGACTGGAAGCCGGCTCCAAACCTGAGCTCCACGCGGTGATTGCCACCAATACGAACAGCGATTCGCTGATCATCTGCAACGGGTACAAGGATGAAAGCTATGTAGAACTGGCTTTTCTGGCCCAGAAGATGGGCCGGCGGATCTATGTGGTGGTGGAAAAGATGAACGAGTTGAAGCTGATTGCCCGGGTGGCTAAGCGGCTGAATGTTCGTCCGAACCTTGGAATCCGGGTTAAGCTGGCCAGTTCGGGAAGCGGCAAGTGGGAAAATTCAGGAGGCGATGTCAGCAAATTCGGGCTGACTTCAAGCGAATTGCTGGAAGCCATGGATTTTCTGGAGCGCAATAAAATGAAAGACTGTCTGAAACTGGTTCATTTTCATATCGGGAGCCAGGTGAACAAAATCCGGCGCATTAAAATTGCACTCCGTGAAGCTTCCCATTTTTATGCGCAGATGTGTCTGAGCGGTTTTGACATTCAATTTGTGGACATCGGGGGCGGACTGGGGGTTGATTATGACGGAACCCGCTCGGCCAACCGGGAGAGCAGTGTGAATTACAGCATTCAGGAATATGTGAACGATGCCGTTTCGACTATTGTGGATGTGAGCGATAAGAATGGGATTCCGCATCCCAACATCATCACCGAATCCGGACGTTCTCTCACGGCCCATCATTCCGTGCTGATTTTTGAAGTTTTGGAGTCGGCTACCATGCCTTGCTGGGACGAGGAGGAAGAGATTCAGGAAGGAGACCATGAGTTGGTCAGGGAACTATATACCATCTGGGATACGCTGAATCAGCCCGGCATGCTGGAAAGCTGGCACGATGCCCAGCAGATCCGGGAAGAAGCGCTGGACCGGTTTAGTTTGGGGTTGCTGGACCTGAAAACCCGAGCCCAGGTGGAACGGCTGTTTTGGTCAGTTGCGCATGATATCCGGCAGATGGCTGGCAAAATGCGTCATGTTCCGGAGGAACTGCATCAGCTTGAAAAACTTCTGGCCGATAAATACTTCTGCAATTTTTCTTTGTTTCAGTCCTTGCCCGATTCCTGGGCCATTGACCAAATCTTCCCGATTATGCCGATCCACAGGCTGGACGAGAAGCCAGACCGGAGCGCTACGCTGCAAGACATTACCTGCGATTCGGACGGGAAGATCGATAATTTTATATCCACGAAAAACCTGTCATATTTCCTGCCGGTGCACAAACTGAAGCCCAGGGAGAGTTATTATATCGGGGTGTTCCTGGTCGGTGCCTACCAGGAAATTCTCGGCGATCTGCACAACCTGTTCGGCGACACAAATGCTGTCCATGTTTCGGTCGACAGAAACGGGTATTCCATTGATCAGGTCATTGACGGGGAAACCGTGGCCGAGGTGCTTGATTACGTGCAGTACAATCCGAAAAAGATGGTGCGTACCGTGGAGACCTGGGTAACCAGTTCCGTCAAGGCCGGAAAGATTTCTGCGGCCGAAGGCAAGGAATTCCTGTCCAATTATCGTTCCGGTCTTTATGGATATACTTATCTTGAGTGAAATTAGAAATAAAGGATTTTTCTGAATCAAACTGATGTGTCGATCTTTATCCGTAAATTTCGAAGGTTTTTTGACTGTAAACAACAGCAATATTCCGGTAACATTTGGTTCCGCTGATAACACCTGGGCGGTAAGCCGGCAACTTCCCGGACTGTCAGTGTGACAAGAGTACAGTTCCTCCCGATTGCAGTCCCGGAATATTCGTGATCCGGATTTGACTTACTCCCCTCTTTATGGCACTGAAACTGTTATCCAGTTTGGGGATCATCCCCGTATTAATCACCCCGCTCGCCTGGAGTTCCTTATATTGTTTGTAATGCAGTGATCCGATGACGGAATGTTCGTCTTCGGTATCTTTTAAAACTCCGGGTTTTTCAAAACAAAAAACCAGTTCGGTCCGGTAATGCCGGCTGAACGCAATGGCGGCTTCTGCTGCAATGGTATCGGCATTGGTATTCAGTAACTGACCGGTCTGATCGTGGGTGAGCGGGGCCAGAACAGGCACTACTCCCTTTTCGATCAGGAGTTTCAGGTTACTGATGTTAACCCTGGCAACATCACCCACAAAGCCGTAGTCGATCTCCTTTACCGGCCGTTTTACCGCCTGCATGTAATTCAGATCGGCACCGGTTAGTCCGATCGCATTGATGCCGATTGCCTGAAGATGGGTGACAATGTTTTTATTGACCAGTCCGCCATAGACCATAGTTACCACTTCCAGCATGGCCTGATCTGTGATACGCCGTCCTTCAACCATTTTTGCCTCCAGTCCAAGACGGGCGGCCATGGCTGTTGCCGAGCGGCCTCCTCCGTGTATCAGTACTTTTAATCCTTCAACTTTCGAGAAACGTGTCAGAAAATCATGTAATGAGTCAGCTTTTTCGACTACCTTCCCGCCTACTTTTATCAGGGTTAGCTTTTTCATGCAGTATCGTTTCTTATAAATTCCGGTTATCGATTCCATGCTGCCCTTTGGAGCACATTATAATGAATATACACTACCTGATTTGATTTGCTCCAACAATAATTTTAATACTGCCTGGGCGGCAAAAAGCCGGTTTTCGGCCTCGGGAACCACGATGGAGTCCGGACTGTCAATAACCGCATCGCTGACGATCATGTTTCGTCTCACCGGCAGGCAATGCATGAATCTGGCCTGGTTGGTTACGGACATCTGTCGTTCTGAAACCGTCCAGTTCCTGTCGGTGGAAAGTACCTTGCCGTATTCAGTATATGATGCCCAGTTTTTTGCATAGATAAAATCGGCTTCCTCAAAGGCTTTTAACTGATCGTATTCGGGTATCAGTCCGTTCATGAATTCCGGGGCCAACTCATAGCCTTCGGGATGGGTGACCACCAGCTCATAACCGGCTTCCCGCATCCATTCCACAAAAGAATTGGCTACAGCCTGCGGAAGTGCCCGGGGATGGGGAGCCCAGCTAAGTACCACTTTCGGACGTTTTTTGGTTTTGTATTCCTCGATGGTAAGCTGGTCAGCAAACGATTGCAGCGGGTGACGGGTAGCCGCTTCCAGACTGACTACGGGAACTCCTGCATAATCGATGAACTGCTGCAGTATCTTTTCCTGGTAGTCATATTCCCGGTTTTCAAAGCGGGCAAAGGAACGGACGCCGATGATGTCGCAGTATTTGCCGATGACGGGTACTGCCTCCCGGATGTGTTCGGGCTTGTCGCCGTCCATGATGACGCCCAGCTCGGTTTCCAGTTTCCAGCCACCCTCATTGATGTCGAAAACGATCACGTTCATACCTAGGTTTAGTCCGGCTTTCTGCGTGCTGAGCCGGGTACGCAGACTTGAGTTGAAAAAAACCAGCAGCAAGGTTTTGTTTTTTCCCAGCGTCTGATATTTGTAAGGGTCTTTTTTCAGTTCAAAGGCCAGCCGGATGGCTTCATCTGGATTGTCCAGGTCGTGTATGGAAGTAAAATGTCTCATTTTATTCTTTTATTTTTTAAAAGTCTGGAAAGGCTTTTCGTGTTTCTGAAAAAGCAGTGTCCGGTTCAGCTTATCTGG
>JBFWIL010000163.1:0-6216 GCA_050256015.1 Mangrovibacterium sp.
GGCATTGCTGATTTTAATGCGGAACTCCGGGATAAATTCGGCGTCGATCTGATTCCTTTTATGGAAGACTGGTTCAGTAGCCGGGAGCTTCCTGCCTATCTGATAGGGAAGGTAGAGGCGGTCAATGTGCTTGATGATGACCAGCTGAAGACCATGGTGAAACTGAAAGTGACCAACACGGAAGAAACAGAGGGAGTCATTTCTGTTGATTTCCGGCTGGGAGGAGGACCCGGCGGACGCTTTGGCGGAATGGGCGGCGCTCCCGAAACCATCAGCCGGCTGGTGTTGCTGGAAGGCGGTCAGACAAAAAATGTCAGTATCTTGCTTAACGGAACGCCCCGCGGAGCAGTGATCAATACCTTCAGCTCAAAAAATATTCCCTCTGAGATTCAGCTGTCCCTCGGGGAGGTGGAAGAGGATAAGAAAGCGGTTCCCTATGAGGGTGAAGAAGTGGTTGACCTGCCCGTGCGTGTGGCCGAGGACAATGAGATCATTGTTGACAATGAAGATCCGTATTTCCGCCGCAGTCAGGCCGGGCAGATCAGCTTGTTGCAACAGCTGCTGATCGATAAAGACCGGCAGTCAGGTCAGTACCAGGGGTTTTCCCGCTGGCGTCCCCCCAGAAGCTGGACGCTGACCACCAATTCCGATTTTTACGGGGCTTATGTCCGTTCGGCGCATTACATCAGAAGCGGGGAAGGAGATCAGAAAGTCAGCTGGAACATCCCCATTGATGAGAACGGGTATTATGATCTGTATGTCTATGTCTATAAAAATACCTGGGGAAGACGACGCGACAATGACGGGGATTATCATTACATGATTCACCATGATGACGGAACGGAGGAGGCCATTGTTGAGCTCGACAGTGCTGAGCCGGGCTGGAATCATTTGGGAGCTTTTTATTTTTCTCCGGATACAGCCGTAGTGGAGATGACCAATCAGTCAAAAGGACGGATGGTAGTGGCCGATGCTGTGAAACTGATCAAACAGTAAATCAATCAGAAACAAAAACGACTGTTCTATATGAAATTTTTTATGCCTAAACTACATGTCTGCCTGCTGGCCTTTTTTGCGGGCACAGGCCTGCTGCAGGCCCAGCAGCTGCTTACCCTTGATCAGGCTCTTGAGATTGCCCGGCAAAATAGTCCGGATATTCTCAGTTCTCTCTATTCTCTGGAACGTTCCCAGGAATCGCTGAATGCCCAGAAGGCGGCCCTTAAATCACAGTTTGTGCTGGGACTAAACCCTTTGGAATACAGTAAAAACCGGACTTTTGATGATTTTTCCTCAACCTGGTACACCAACGAATCGTTTGAGACCTCGGGAACCTTTACCGTTTCCCAGCCCATTCTTCCCACTGACGGGACCCTCTCCCTGGTGAACCGTTTTGGCTGGCAAAAAAATAATAATGATTATTCCAATACTGAAGACGAGGTGTTTACCAATAACCTGTATCTTAGTCTTACCCAGCCGCTGTTTACCTATAATCGGCTCAAGCTGGAGATAAAGGAACTGGAACTGGACCTGGAAAATTCCAATCTGAGCTATGCAATGCAGAAACTGGATCTGGAAAAGGAGGTGACCCAATATTTTTACAATGTATATATGGCCCAGATGAGCTTGAGCATTGCGGAGGATGAACTCGACAACACCGGGAAAACTTATGAGATTACAAAAAACAAGGTGGAAGCAGGCCTGGCCGCTAAGGAGGAATTGTACCAGGCTGAGCTGAATTATGCCACGGCCCGTTCTGAAGTGCAGAACCAGCGCGTCACCCTGGAAAATTACAAGGATCAGTTTAAGCAATACATTGGTTTGGATATCAATGAAGAGATCGGGGTGATTGCCGATGTGGAAGCTCATTCGGTGGAAGTCGATGAGGAGATGGCCATTCAGCACGGATTGAAGGCGCGTATGGAAATCCGGCAGCGGGAAATCAGCGTTGAGACCTCCCAGTTCGATCTGATTGAAACCAAGGCGCTCAATGAATTTGAAGGCGAAATGAACCTGTCTATCGGCATCATTGGGGAAGACAAGAAGTTCAGCGATATGTATGATAATCCGACACGCAATCCTTCCGTGTCGGTTTCCTTTAACATTCCGCTATTCGACTGGGGGGAAAAGAAGTCCCGGATCAAAGCCCAGCAGGCTGTGATCCGGCAGCAGGAACTGAGCTTTGACCAGGAAAAAATTCAGATTGTGGTCGATATCCGGCAGATTTGCCGGAACCTGCTGAATCTGAGCAACCAGATTGAGATAGCCCGTCAGAATGAAAAGAATGCTCAACTGACCTACGAGATCAACCAGGAGCGTTATGCTAACGGCGATCTGACCAGCATGGACCTGAAACTATACCAGACTCAGCTTTCTGAAAATAAAATGGCCTATGCCCAGGCGCTGATTGATTACAAGATTGAACTGCTGAACCTTAAGATCCAGAGCCTGTATGACTTTGAACGGAAGGAAGCCATTATTCCCGAAGAAATTATGCAACCCTAAATCGGCATTACCGAGAAAAAACGATTCATTATGATAAAACGTACAGCTATGAACATCCATCGCATCAGTTTCCTTTTTATGCTGGGAGGAGGGCTGATCCTGAACTCCTGTAGCAATACCAGCCAGGACACTTCGGCTGAAGTGGCGGTACCGGTTTCGGTACAGGACCTTCGGCCGGCTTCCATCGAGCAGACCTGCAGCACTACCGGCACGGTAATGGCCACCCAGGAAGCCACTCTGAGCACAGAAATGACAGGCCGTTATCACCTGCAAACCAATACGCGTACGGGGAAACCTTTTATGCTGGGCGACCGGGTCAGGAAAGGCGAGGTCATTGTCGGCCTGGAAGATGAGGAATTTGTTAACGGACTCGGTATTGAAGCCAAGGAACTCAGCTTGAAAATGGCCGAACAAGATTATATAAAACAAAAATCGCTGTATGACAAAGGAGGGGTAACCCTCAGTGAACTGAGCAGTGCCGAGGTGGAGGCTGTCAACGCCCGCGACAGTTATGAAGGGGCAAAAATTCAGCTGGGATATACCCAGGTGGAGGCTCCTTTTACGGGCATCATTACCTCCCTGCCTCATTATACGGACGGGACCCGGGTGGCCAGCGGAGCAGAGGTGGTCGGACTTATGAGCTATGAAAAACTGTTGCTGGAAGTGAATCTGCCGGAAAAACAGATTAATGAGGTGGTTCGCAATCTGCCGGTCCGGGTGATGAATTACACGCTGCCCGATGATACGCTGCAGGGAATTGTCAGGGAGGTTTCCCCGGCTATAAGCACGGAAACCCGGACTTTTACGGCCAAGCTGAGCATTGATAATGGAGGGCTGCTGTTGCGTCCGGGTATGTTTGTGCAAGCTGAAATTATCCTTGCCCGCAAAGACAGTGTGATTGTTATACCCAAGGAAGTGATTCTTTCCAGTCAGCGTGGAAAGTCGGTTTTTGTGGTTCAGCAGGGAACAGCCGAACAGCGGCAGGTTACTTTTGGATATGAAAACAAGGACCAGGTGGAAATAACCTCCGGACTGAAGGTGAATGACAGGCTGGTGGTAAAGGGCTATGAAACGCTTCGGAACCGGTCGAAAGTAAAAATCATTAAGTAAAGCTGCAGCTGTGAAGAAATTAAGTGAATTTTCGGTAAACAATCCGGTGACCGTGCTGATGCTTGTGCTGGCTATTTTACTGCTGGGCTATATATCTTACGACAAGCTGGGCATCGACCTGTTTCCCGACCTGAATAACCCGAGGCTGTTTATTGAGCTGGAAGCCGGGGAACGGCCGCCAGGAGAGATAGAACAGCAGTTCGTGGAGAATCTGGAAGCTTTGGCCATCCGCCAGTCGGATGTGGTGCAGGTCTCTTCGGTATCCCGGGTGGGAAGTGCACAGATCACCGTGGAATATGCCTGGAACAAAAATATGGACGATGCTTTTCTGGATCTGCAGAAAGCCGTAACCTCCTGGGGCCAGAATGAGGATGTTGACGAGATCAACATCACTCAGCACGATCCGAACGCCGATCCGGTTATGTTACTGGCCCTGAGCCATCCGACGATCACCGATATGAACGAGCTGCGCAAAACGGCCAGCAATTACATCCGCAATGAACTGATCCGGCTGGAAGGCATTGCCGAGGTGGAAATATCGGGAGAGGAGGAACAGGAAGTGCTTATTGAGACCAGTCCGTATTTGCTGGATGCTTTTGGCCTCAGCCTGAGTGGTCTGGCCACCAGCATAGAAAATTATAATCAGAGCATCAGCGGCGGCTCAATCGAAGAAATGGGCTTGCGTTATGTGGTTAAAGGAGTTAGTCAGCTTGCCTCCCTTTCGGATTTTGAAAACATCATTGTAGGCTATAAACAGACGCGTTCCGATGATGAAACGGCTCCCTATGCTCCTGTGTTCCTTCGGGAAGTGGCCCGGGTCAGTTATCAGAATGCGGAACCGGAAAACCTGGTGCGGCTGAATGGCGAGCGTTGTCTCGGCCTTTCGGTTTACAAGGAAACCCGCTACAATACGGTAAGGGCTGTGGAGGCTGTTCAGGATGCCATGGCTGGCATTGAAAAGGCTTTGCCCGGCTACCGTTTGCAGCTGGTTAGCAATCAGGGTGTTTTTATCCGGCAGGCTATCGGGGAAGTGGAAAACTCGGCCTTATACGGTATTTTGCTGGCGGTGTTCGTATTGTACCTTTTTCTTCGGAGGCTCGATACTACCTTGATTATCAGTATTGCAATTCCCATTTCCATCGTGGCTACCTTCAGCCTGATGTATTTTAACGGACTCAGTTTAAACATTATGACCCTGGGCGGACTGGCCCTGGGGGCAGGAATGCTGGTGGATAATGCCATTGTGGTGGTGGAAAACATTTTCCGGAACCGGGAGAACGGTATGCCGGTGAGGCAGGCGGCTATTGACGGCACTTCCCAGGTGAGCGGAGCTATTGTGGCTTCAACCATTACCACTATTGTGGTGTTTTTGCCTATTGTCTATATTCACGGGGCTTCCGGAGAACTGTTTCGTGATCAGGCCTGGACAGTGGCCTTTTCCCTTATTTCTTCCCTGCTGGTAGCTATGGTGGTTATTCCCATGCTGTTTAACAGTTTTTATAAAAATAAACAGCAGGTTCGTCTGCAGTCTGTTCAGGTGAAAGGCTATGGCCGGTTCCTGAACAAGGTACTTGACCGGAAAACCTGGGTTATTCTGATTGCTTTGTTGCTGATGGGCGGAACAGCTCTGCTGCTCCCCCTTGTGGGAACCGAATTCATGCCGCGCACGGAAACCGGGGAATTCCGTATCGACTTGCGTATGCAGGAAGGAACCCGGCTGGAGCGGACCAGCTCGGCTGTGGAAAATCTGGAAGATTTGGTGAGCGGTATCCTGGGGGAAAACCTGAAGCTGTTATATTGTCATGTGGGACCCTCAGAGACCAGCAGTTCATCAACAGCAATTTTTGAAGGAGAAAATACGGCCAGTATCCGCGTTGTGCTGAAGGATAAGGCCGGCATTAGCTCTTCGGAGGCCATTAGCAGGATCAGCCAGACCATTGGCGAAATTTCCGGTGCCGAGATTTCCTACCGGCAGGAAGAGTCGGCCCTGAAAAATATGATGGGGACCGATGAGGCTCCCCTGGTGGTGGAAGTGCAGGGCGAGGAGCTGGAGACCATCGAGAGCCTGGCAGCCAAAGTGAAGAAGGAACTGGAAGGCCTGCAGGGCATCTACAATATCGAATCGTCAATGGAAGAGGGTTCCCCTGAGGTCAACCTGTATATAGACCGGATGCGGGCCGGTATGTACGGATTGAGTGTAAACGATATGGTTAGTCAGATTCAGGCCCAGCTGGAAGGTCAGGAAGCCGGGGACGTGGAGCAGTCAGGAGAGCTGCAGTCCGTCATAATCCGGTTGCCGGAAAAAGGCTTGTCGGATCTTTCGGGTATCCGTATTTCAGGTGATGACCAGGATTTTTATCTGAATGAACTGGCTGATATTGAAATGGGACAGTCACCCCGGGAAATTTATCGCCGCAACCAAACCCGTATCGGAAGAATTACGGCTCAACTGGATAAGGACAAGCCGCTTGACCAGGCTGCAAGAGAAATCCGGGCCGCTCTGGCATCGGTCAGCATTCCTTCCGATTACCGGGTGGCGGTGAGCGGGCAAGAGGAAAAGCGGGCCGAATCCATGTCAAGCCTGGGCTTTGCTCTGATGCTTTC
>JBFWIL010000164.1:0-6176 GCA_050256015.1 Mangrovibacterium sp.
TTGTGGCTGCAGAAGGCGAACTGCCCACCTGCCAGGATACGGGTACGGCCATTGTGATAGGAAAGAAAGGCGAAAACGTCTGGACCGGGGCCAACGATGCCCTTTACTTGTCGAAAGGCGTATACGAAACCTATAAGGACCGGAATCTCCGCTATTCGCAGGTGGTTCCGCTGAGTATGCTGGAAGAGAAAAATACGGGCAGCAATCTGCCTGCCCAGGTGGATATCTATGCGGAGGAAGGCAACAGGTACGAGTTTTTGTTTATCACCAAAGGGGGAGGCTCGGCCAACAAGACCTTCCTGTATCAGCAGACCAAGGCGTTGCTGACCGAAGAAGCGCTCTCCGAATTTGTACGTGAGAAGATCAAAGATCTGGGCACTTCGGCCTGTCCGCCTTACCATCTGGCGCTGGTTGTCGGGGGTACTTCGGCCGAGGCCACGCTGGCAGCCGTGAAGAAAGCCTCTGCCGGTTATTACGATCATTTGCCTGTCAGGGGAAATGAGGGAGGACAGGCTTTCCGCGACCTGGAGTGGGAGGAAAAGGTGCTTAAGATCTGTCGGGAAAGCGGCATCGGCGCTCAGTTTGGAGGTAAGTATTTTGTACACGATGTGAGGGTAATCCGTATGCCCAGGCATGCAGCCTCTTGTCCGGTGGGACTGGGAGTGAGCTGCAGCGCCGACCGTAACATCAAGGCTAAGATCACGGAAGAAGGCATTTTTCTGGAAGAGCTGGAGAAAAACCCGGCCCGCTTTATGCCGGAACGGGCACCCGAGCTGGCTGCTCCTGTCGACATAGATCTGGACCGTCCTATGGAGGAAGTGCTGGCCGAGCTGAGCAAACATCCTGTTAAGACCAGGCTTAACCTGAGCGGCACGCTGATCGTGGCCCGCGATATTGCCCATGCCCGCATCAAGCAGATGATCGACGAAGGCAAGCCCATGCCCGAATACTTTAAAAAGCATCCCGTTTACTATGCCGGTCCGGCCAAAACCCCCAGGGGTATGGCCTCGGGCAGTTTCGGTCCGACCACAGCCGGACGTATGGACCCTTATGTGAACCGGTTTCAGTGTCTGGGCGGTTCCATGGTGATGGTGGCCAAGGGCAACCGCTCGCAGGAGGTTACCGACTCCTGCAGGAAACACGGAGGCTTTTACCTGGGATCCATCGGCGGTCCTGCAGCCGTCCTGGCCAAGGAAAGTATTAAATTGGTCGAGGTGGTTGACTTTGAAGAGCTTGGAATGGAAGCCGTACGGAAGATCAGGGTGGAGAATTTCCCGGCTTTCATCATTGTGGACGATAAGGGGAATGATTTTTTCCGGCAGCTGTAAGCAAGCTTTTTAAGTATAACATATTCCCCGGAGGCTGCCGCTTTCGGGGATTTTTTTGCCCGTGATATGCCGTTATAACCTATGCCTGCCGGCTTCTGTTTACCCCAGGGTGGCCACCATCACAGCCTTAATGGTATGCAGCCGGTTTTCGGCCTGGTCAAAGACGATGGATGCCGGACTTTCAAAGACTTCTTCGGTTACTTCCAGTCCGTCGAGCCCGAATTTTTCATACAGGGAACGGCCGATGCCGGTTTCCGGATTATGGTAGGCGGGCAGGCAATGCATAAAACGAGCTGCCGGATTACAGGTCTGTTCCATCATTTTTTTGTTGACCTGGTAGGGAAGGAGCAATTCAATGCGTTCGGCCCAGAGTTCTTCCGGTTCTCCCATGGATACCCAGACGTCTGTGTAGAGAAAATCGCATCCGCATACGGCTTCCTTAGGATCGGCTGTTACCGTGATCCGGCCCCCGGTGTCTCTTGCTATTTCCAGGCAGCGGGCTGTCAGTTCCGGAGAAGGCTGGTAACGGGGCGGAGCAGCAGCCCGGAAGTCCATACCCATCATAGCCGCCCCCACCATCAGCGAGTTACCCACATTGTTGCGGGCATCACCCAGGAAGCAGCATTTAATTTGTTCCGTCGGTCTGGCACCGTGTTCCTGAATGCTCAGCAGGTCGGCCAGCACCTGGGTGGGATGCCATTCGTCGGTCAGTCCGTTCCACACGGGCACGCCGGCATAGCGGGCCAGCTCCTCCACGATATGCTGTCCTGATCCGCGGTATTCAATGGCATCGAACATACGACCAAGCACCCGGGCCGTATCTTTCATGGATTCTTTCTGCCCGATATGGCTGCCTGTGGGGTCCAGGCAGGTGACCTGTGCTCCCTGCTGATAAGCTGCCAGTTCGAAGGCGCAGCGGGTGCGGGTGGAGGTCTTTTCGAATATCAACGCAATATTTTTGCCCTTCAGTTTTTGCTCTTCAGTGCCCTTCCGGCGGGCTTTTTTCAGTTCGGAGGCCAGCTTAAGCAGATAACGGATTTCTTCCGGCTGAAAGTCAAGTAGCTTAAGAAAATGTCTGTTGGTTAATGAAACGGTCATGGATCTGAATATTTATATGCATGATTTCTTCTCCAAAGGTACCGTTTTCGGAATATATCCGGGTATTCCGGCCAGCGCATTTTTTACTCCGGTCCGGTGGTAAGGCCCGGGAAACGCCGGCTTTTACCCGGCAGTACGTCGGGGGATCGGCAAAAATTTAGGAATTATTTGCCGGCCGGGGCAATATCGTTTATTTTTGCAGGTATGCAAAAGAAAGAGCGATACCGGAAGGTGATTGAATACTTTCTGAAAACCCGGCCTGTTGCAGAGACCGAGCTGGAGTATGCGAATCCCTACCAGTTGCTGGTGGCCGTTATACTTTCGGCCCAGTGTACGGATAAGCGGGTCAACCTGATCACGCCGGAACTGTTCCGGCGTTTCCCCGGGCCCGAAGATATGGCAGCGGTTGAGCCGGCCGGGGTATTCGAATACATCCGCAGCTGTTCCTACCCGAACAACAAGGCCAAACACCTGGTGGGTATGGCCCGCATGCTGCTCCATGAGTTTGGGGGTGTGGTGCCCGGGGAGGAGGATCAGCTCCGGAAACTGCCCGGAGTAGGGCGCAAGACGGCTAACGTGATTGCTTCGGTGGTTTACGACAAGCCGGCCTTTGCCGTGGATACCCATGTTTTCCGGGTGGCTGCGCGAATCGGACTCACTACCCGGGCCAGAACGCCACTGGAAACGGAAAAACAGCTGATGCGTTATTTCCCCGATAAGCTGGTGCCGCTGGCCCACCACTGGCTCATCTTGCATGGCCGCTACGTGTGTGTGGCCCGAAAGCCCAAATGCGGGGAGTGCGGACTGACCGGGGTCTGCTTGTTTTACAGGAATAAAGAAAAGGAAGAGCAGGCAGCATCTTAATTGAGAATGAATTAATATTTGCGGTACCGCAGTTAAATCCCTGTGCAATTCATTTGTAATTTTAGCAAACTTTGTACTTTTGCTGGCAGAATCTCTAACTTAAAATTAAGTGTTATGGCTTATGTAATTTCAGATGAGTGCATTGCATGTGGAACCTGTATTGATGAATGTCCTGTTGAAGCAATTTCGGAAGGCGATATCTATAAAATTGATGCAGATCTTTGCACGGATTGTGGCTCTTGTGCCGAAGTATGCCCGGTCGAAGCAATTTCTCAGGCAGAATAATACCGGACTGAATAAAATTTTCGAAAGGTGTCTCATAGGTGAAAGCTTTGAGATGCCTTTTTTATTTGCCTGCACAGACCTCTTTCCAGCTTATAGATTATCCGCATTTTTTGTTTTTTTCCCCTTCGTTTAATTTTTCTAACAATCTGATATATTTTTCCTGTATATTGGTCAGTTTATCCTTCAGTTGATCAATTTTTCTTTGGCTTTTTAGATATGCTTTATCTGCAAATATCCCTGTTTCTGTTTTATCTTCCTGTTTTTCATAATCATCCAGCATTGCCCCCTCTCCGGTAAGTAACCAGTAGGTATTCATAGATTTGAACTTTAGCGCCATTTTTTGGATAAACTCAACTCCCGGCAATTGTTTGTCTTTCCATACCATATGTACCGTACTTTTATTTATACCCAGTCTTTCCAGATCAGCCTGTATTAAATTTTTAAATCTGCAAAATTCTCTTATTCTTTCATTTATAAGATATCTTGAAGAATTATCTGAATTTTTTTGTTTATTATCTTGCATTCTTGTTTAGAATATTATACCTTAGAACAACAGTTACGCAACAAACCTACAACAAAAAGGAAACTTTAGCAATACAAGAATAATATGACAAAGAATGACTTAAGCATGCTTAGAAAATCTATGCCACCCAGGTATCGTTCTGTACTCTCAAAAAAGTTTAATGTATGTGAAAAATATATAGACTGTATTTTCCGGGGAGAAAGAATGCGGGTAGACATTATTGATGAAGCTATTAAAATGGCTGAAGAGCATCGGTCCCATCTTCAGGCGCAAACCGAAAAAATCAGGGAATTATAAAGGAAAAACGGACAGGCTGTTAAACAGGCTGAGTATCCCCATTATGCTATATTGAAACAAGTCTTATTGCGCTATCTCATTCGATGTATTATGATCCGGAGCCTTTTATCCGTTAAAGTTTTTATTAAAAAAAATATAAGATATGGATATAATAAATCACGATTTCTATTTAGTGGGTATCGGGGCCTCAGCCGGCGGTTTAACGGCTATTCAGAAATTGTTCGACAATATACCTGACAATACGGGGATGGCCTTTGTAATTGTACAACACCTGTCGCCCGATTATAAAAGCCTTATGCCGGAACTGCTTGCCAAGCATACCCGGATGGAAATATACACATCTGAAGATGACCAGGAGATCATACCTAACTGCATTTATCTGAACCAGCGTAACAAAAATATCAGAGTAGAAGGCAACAGGTTATTTTTACTGGAACGGGCATCAAAGCACGAACTGAATCTTCCCATCGATATTTTTTTCCACTCCGTGGGTAATGAATATAAGGAAAAATCAATCGGTATTATTCTTTCGGGTACCGGTTCCGACGGTTCGCGGGGCATAAAAACCATTAAGGAAACAGGGGGTACCATCATTGTTGAGGACCCGTTTTCAGCCCAGTTTGACGGCATGCCAAACTCCGCCATTTCCACCAACCTGGTAGATTATGTTCTGCCCCCTGATAAAATGGGAGAAACACTGGTTGAAATTACTACAAAAAGTCTGAAATTATCGAAGGAAGAACAACAGGTATCCAATTTTAACGAGATAGCTTTTTTTAATATTTTAGACGAAATACACATTTCATCGGGAATTGATTTCAGACAATACAAGCGGAATACCCTGCTCCGGCGTATAGAAAAACGTATGCATATAAACGATATCGAAACCATTAAAGAATATCAGGTTTTTTTATCCGACAACCAGGAAGAAAAAGAGATACTCAAAAAGGATTTCTTTATCGGGGTAACCAGCTTTTTCAGGGATCCTGAGGCATTTGACAGCTTAAAGACGAAAGTTATTCCGGAACTGTATAAAAATAAAGATAATGCCGAGCTTGTCAGGGTGTGGGTTCCCGGCTGTTCGACAGGGGAAGAAGTGTTTTCCATTGCTATTCTGATGGATCAGTATATACGGGAACATAAGCCCAACTGTGACTTTAAAATTTTTGCTACGGATGTGGACGTGAATGCGTTAAATAAGGCCAGTGAGGCTGTTTTTCATATTAATGCCGCTGCCGAACTGGATAAGGAATTTCTTGAAAAATATTTTGTTAAAACAAGTGATAAAATACAGATTATTCAACGTATACGCAAGAAAGTCCTGTTTTCATCGCACAATGTACTGCGTGACCCTCCGTTTATCCGTATGGACCTTATATCGTGCCGGAATATGCTGATATACATCAACAGTGTTGCCCAGCAAAATATATTTAAGAATTTTTTATTTTCATTAAACAAGTACGGTTATCTGTTTCTGGGCAGCAGTGAGACGCTTGGCGATGTAGGTAAGCATTTTAAGATCATTGACGGTAAATGGAAGATTTATCAGAATATTTCCGATACAAAAATACTTCCTTCACATACTTACGACCTGGAAACAAAAAGTATGGCCATTCCTTTTAAATTTCCCTCAGTTTCCCTGTCCAAAATGGAATACCATTTTGACGAAGCCCCGGAGTCGGTATATGAACGATATTTAAGCAGAAGAGTCAGTCCTGACTGTATTTTTTTTGACTAAATATATAACATATTATACATAAAGGGGAATGCAGGCAAGCGAC
>JBFWIL010000165.1:0-6150 GCA_050256015.1 Mangrovibacterium sp.
AACAGACAAATGAAACGACCATGAGAAAACTTTTCTCACACCAGCGAATGTTTATTTCGGGAGTTCCATCCGTTGGTGACTCAATTGAAAAGCAAACGCTGATACGCAAATTATACAGACTTGAATTGAAAAAATAAACAGATGAAATACTTACTTTATTCCCTTATTATAGTGACATTCATGGGGGCGTGTACAGAACATACATCTATATTAAAAATCGGCCTGGTTGCCGACCCTCAATATGCAGACAAACCTGCTTTTAAAACAAGACATTACAGAGAGTCTTTGAACAAATTACAAGAAGCTGTTGATACATTTAACTCTGGAAATGTGGATTTTGTGCAGAACCTTGGGGATATTATAGATGAAGGCTGGGGCAACTTCGACTCCATTCTTTCAATCTATAAAAACCTTAATCCGGCTATTAAAAATTATCATTTGCTTGGAAATCATGATTTTGACATTGATTCTTCTCTGATGAAAAAATTAACCGGAACTCTCTCAATGCCTGATTATTATTACTCATATCAAAAAGAAGGATGGTGCTTTATCGTTTTAGATGCCACGGATTACGCCTATTTCTCTAATCCTCTACATAAACGTAAAAAAAGCGAGATTGATAATTATTACAACCAAACCGAAGAGAAACCGAACCATCACGTTTGGAATGGTGCAATTGGAGAAAAACAACAGAACTGGCTAAAAAATGAAATAGAAAGTGCCGAAAAATCGGGACAAAAAATTATAATCTTTTCTCACATGCCGATAAGACCTTTGGAAGAAAAACACAACTTATGGAATGATACTATTATAGTTAATTTGATTGAGAAAAGCCCAAACGTAGTTGCCTATATCTGCGGACATAATCATGCCGGAGGATATGTAAACGAAAATGGAATTCATTACATTACACTTTCAGGTATGGTTGACGGACAGGCAAATTCTTTCGGGATTCTTTCTCTATTTAAGGACAGTATATTGTTTGAGGGATTTGGCAATCAAAGAAGTCTTCATCTAAAAATAAAGCCAGAATATAAACGAGAGTAAATAGAGACCTATCCGAAGAAAAAGTTTTGGGTAACAGACGACCCGGTCGGGAAGATGCTGAAAGCAGGGAATTCAATTATTCAGAGCCGGCATGCTAAAAAATTACTATTTTTGGAGAATGGCTTGCGGCTTCGGGTATTGAAGATCCGTCAGATGAAGAATCGGAAAGTCAGACAGACTGTCCCGTAATCCGGATGATCCGCACAGGCCGGCAAAATTTGGAATCTATGAAGCAGAACAAGTACAAATTATGGCTGATGATGGTTGTCGTTTTGATCTTTTCGGCCTGCGGTAATGATGACGATAAGGAGGAAGAGCTGGAGAATACCGTGCTGATTTATATGGCAGCCGATAATACGCTGGATGCAGATGTTGACTATTCGCTGGAGCAGATAAAGGAAGGAGTAAGCCGGAGTTCCGGAGAAGTTGTGGTATACCTTGACCGTGAGGGGGATACTCCCCGGCTGTTCAGGCTGTCTCCGGAGGGAGAAGAAATTCTTTTGAAAGAATATGCCGAAGAAAATTCTGCAAATGCCTCCACGATGCAACGGGTAATCCTGGAAACCAGGGAACTGGTGCCTGCGCTGCAGTTCGGATTGGTAATATGGTCGCATTCCATGGGCTGGCTGCCTGAGAATTATACCAGCCAGCTATGGACTGCGAGTGCCCGCTCAGATTGTTATTTCCCGCGTACCCGGTATGTCTGCACGGATGAGGATACGGGCGACGGCGGTTCCGGAGTCCTGGAAGTATCCGATATGGCTGCTGCCCTGGGAACTGATGCTGCCCGCTTTATCTTGTTTGATGTCTGTCTGATGGGAAGTGTGGAAGCCTTGTATGAAATCAGAAATACCTGCGATTATGCTATTGCCGCACCAACCGAAGTTCTGGCAGAACCCGATTATAAGGCATCCGGAATGCCTTATGCCAAAGTGCTTCCTTACTTATTCGGAGATGTGGATGATTTGGCAAAAGCCTGTGAGATTTATTATACCTATTACAGGGATTTGGATCTTACCGGTGTGGACATAACAAATCCAGAGGTGCTGCGTTCAGCCACGATCTCGCTCGTCGATATGCAGCAGCTGGATGGATTATACGAGGCAAGCCGGACTATTCTGAGCGGCAAACTGTTACAGGCTCAGTCGCTAAATACGGAAGAGCTGCAGGTGTACCACACCAGTTATCTTCCCCAGGTGTTTTTTGACATGGGAGATGTTATTAAGGAATTGAGTTCGGATGCCGAATACCTTGATTTCACCGAACAGCTTGAACTTACGGTATTGTATAAAGCGGCTACTACGAAATTTGTGTCAGTGCCCATCGATCAGGAACATTTCAGCGGACTGAGCATGTATGTGCCGCTTTCCGGCTGGCAGGACCGGAACGAGTATCAGTACTATTTCAGTACGATAGACTGGTCTTCCGTATATGATTAATGTTGCTTCATAAGCAAAGCGAAACCTATTTGACTAACTAATTTAATTGACTTTTCTATATGAAAAAACTGTATTTACCGATGCTTGTTCTTCTGATGGACTTGTTCCTTTTTCAGCAACTCAGGGCGGAACCGGATTACCTTCCCCTGAATCCTGCAGATCCTGTTGCGTTTTGTGGAGATCATTTTGTTTATCATGGCAAAAAGACCGTACTTGGTCCGCGTGCCTTTTTTATTGACGGCCAACTTTCCGATGAGGAAGCCGGGAAATATCCGTATGTGTTTAATTCGGTGAATGAAGCGGTGAAACAGCTTGCTGACGGAACAGAAGAAATTCCCATGGTGTTGTACCTGGCTCCCTGGGTATATTGGATTGACGATCCGGACGATCCCGAAATCCGGGTGCCGAAATCGGGACGGGTGCCTTTCGGACTGGATATTGACTGCGAATGGCTTAAGTTTTACGGCCTGAGTGAAGATCCCCGTCATGTGGTTCTGGCCTGCAACCGGGGACAAACCATGGGGGCTAAAGGGAATTTTACCCTTTTCCGGATCTCGGGAGAGGGTACGGCAGCAGAGAACGTGACTTTCGGAAATTACTGCAACATTGACCTGGAGTATTCCTTGAAACCGGAATTTGATAGGGAAAAGAGAGGATCGGCTATTGTCCAGGCACAGCTTGTTTTTTGTGACGGCGACAAGCTGTATGCCCGGAACTGCCGTTTTGTGAGCCGGCTGAACCTGAACCCCTTTTTCGGGGCAGGGAAGCGGGCTTTGTTTGACCGTTGTCATTTTGAATCGACCGATGATGCCTTAAATAAAACAGCCGTGTATATGAACTGTACGCTTGATTTTTACGGATCCAAGCCTTTTGGCAGTACCACCGGCACGGGAGCTGTGTTCCTGAACTGTGATCTCCGTTCGTTTGTCCGCGGGGAACAGTATTTCACCAAGGTGGGTGGTCAGGTGGCAGCCGTGGATACCCGGATGAAATCGGAAACGGCTGCCTATTGGGGCTGGAAAGATTTTCCCCCGGAAGAAGCCCGGTGCTATCAGTACCGGGTGTGTTTTAACGGTGATTCGGTTTTCATCGGGAACCATCATCCGGTTTCGACCGTCGACATGGGAGGAAAGGCCATTCTGGATGCATACCGGATTGAATATGACGGTGGGGTGATATACAATACCTACAATCTGCTGCAGGGAGATGATGACTGGGATCCGGCCGGAGTTAAAGAACAGGTACTGGCGGCGGAAAAAGAACACGGAAAGAATTATACCCATCTGCCCGTGCAATTGCTTGTAAGCTCTACACGCGACACCCTGGAAACAGGGAAAGACCGGCTTGTGTTGCAGGCCGTTTTAAACCGCTTTGGCAGTTATCCGGTGCCTCATGCCGCGGTGAAATGGTCCATCGCCCCCGGATATGGGCAGCTGGCAGAACTCCGGGTAACCGGGAAAGACCGTTGTGAACTGATTCCTGAAAATAGGACGGACAGCTTACGTAAAGTGGTGGTGAAAGCGGTTACCGCAAGCGGGTTAGAAGGAGCAGCCGTGTTTTACGTCATACCCCAAAAACTTGATCCTCCGCTTTTTGCGAAAACACCTGAACTTCGTCTGCTGCGGGAGGGAAAGCTGCGGCTGGATTACCGGCTCGATACCGAATATGCCGACCAGTCGCTGATCTCTTGGTACCGTTGCCGGGATGCCCGGGGAAGTGAACCGGTGGAGGTTGCCGTGTCGCGGATGAATGATCCCAGGCGGTACTATACGCTGACGGCTGGAGATGTTGGTTGTTACCTGATGGCTTCCGTATCTCCGAAACATCTGCGCAGTGATGCGGGTGAGCCGTTCCGGATTGTGCTGGACAGGCCTGTGCTGGCCGGAGAGGTTAAAACAGACCCCCTGGTAATGAACGTGGACCTGAAGAGTCTTTCAACACGTTATCAGCCGGAGATCAGACCCGGGTACTGGAGCATGGATTGTTACAAACCGGCCGATACCCGGGAACAGGCCTGGGTGGCGGACAATAGCACGGATGCCTGGTATTACGGGCCGGGAATTAACGGGGCTGCCGGAGATACCGGTATTGTACAGCATGTGAAAGGGGCCAGGATGCGCTTTACCCCGGTAGGAGAGGCTTTTGGCGATATGAAGATCCGTTTTACAGCTGTGCCAGCTAAGACTGCCGGACAAGGGTTTAGCAGTGCCACTGATCAGTATATGGATGTTTATATTAAGTTTGATCATACGTCGATGAACGGATATGCCCTGCGCCTGATTCGGACAACCAAATACCATGATGCCATTGATTTTGTCCTGGTGAAGTATGAAAAAGGGAAGGTGGTTCCGATCAGTGATCCGGTTTCAACCTCCTGTTACCGCGGGCCCTGCCACATTATGCTTGAGAGCAAAGGGAACAATTTAATTGTGCATGCAGAGACTCCGGCCGACTATTACCATAAGCCCGGCCGGCCCGAAGTGAAGCCGGCAGTGGATATGAAGACCGAAATTACGCCCAATCCGTATGGCGGAATGGGATTCCAGCATACCGGTACGGTAAGAAGCGGGGCAACGCTGATCAAGGACCTGAAGATCGAATGGGCTGACTGATACGTTATACGGTTAGCCGGTCCGGTTTGCAATTTTCTTGCCTGACTGTTCGAATAGTCTGGTATATATTATACTTTAGCTTGCTAATTATAAATGAATTTACCTGATAAAACCTTTAACGTATGAAATTATTTTATACCCTGTTGCTGAGCTGTGTGCTGGCTTTCCCGTTGCCGGCTCAGCAGCTGAGCTTAAATTCGCCTGACGGCCGGCTTAAGGTGAAGATTGAATTAAACAATCAGATTCTGTTTTCCGTATGTCACGAGCAGACCGAGGTATTGGCTGCTTCTCCGCTTTCCATGAAACTGGCCGACGGCACCGTATGGGGAGCCGTACCCAGGTTAAAAAACAGGAAATTTTCGTCAGTTGACAGGCTTGTGGATTCGCCGGTATACAAAAAAAAGGTAATAAGGGAAGTCTATCAGGAACTGGTGCTTAATTTCCGCGGGAACTACAGTCTTACGGTCCGGGCCTATGATCAGGGAGTGGCTTACCGTTTTTCTTCTGCGGAAAAGAATGAACTGGTTGTTGCAGAAGAACAGGTAGAACTGAATTTTAGTGAAGATTATCCTGCCGTTGTGCCCTACGTTCGCGATTTCGACCCGCTGCATTTTGAACAGCAGTTTTTCAATTCTTTTGAGAACACCTATGCTCATCTGAAACTTAGTGAGCTGAATCCCGAACGGCTTATGTTTTTACCCCTGATAGTTGAACTGCAAGAAGGGAAAAAACTGTGTGTCACGGAGGCGGATCTGGAAGATTACCCCGGGCTTTATCTCATAAACCGTAACGGAAGCACCTCCCTGACGGGAGTGTTTGCTCCTTATCCTAAAAAAGTCAGTCAGGGCGGGCATAACATGCTCCAGGGGCTGGTAACGGAACGCGAGGATTTTATTGCCAAAAGCCAGGGGCCTCGTAATTTTCCATGGCGTGTGTTTGCCGTTTCTGCTGACGACCGTGAATTGCTGGACAATGATCTGGTTTATCTGCTTGCCTCGCCCTCGCGGGTGGAAGATGCTTCCTGGGTTAAACCGGGGAAGGTGGCCTGGGAC
>JBFWIL010000166.1:0-6037 GCA_050256015.1 Mangrovibacterium sp.
CTTCAAAGCGGCTCATTTCAAAAACGATGCGGCAGTGTTCAGGCAGGTTTTTTACAGCAACGGCTATTTTTTCCTGTAATTCTTTTACCTCAAGATAACTATCCGTTATACGTTCCAGGCTTTCATACTGGTAGTGCATTTCCATCAGCCTAATCGTCTCATGATGTTTCAGGAGGATCTGCCTTCGTTTCAGAATATTCAGGCAATTGTTCTTAACGAGGGTAAACAGAAAATTCCGGAGATTTGATCCAGCTTTGAGTTCATTTCTTATTTCCCACAATTTCACAAAGGTATCCTGGACAACGCCCTTTGCTTCATCTTCATCTTCCAGATAGTTTATGCTCAGATGATAGAGGGGCTGATAATAATCCTGAAAAATGTTCCTGAAACGATTTTTTTCGTTTTTTGATAATTGGGAAATTTGTTCAACCATAAATTGAAATCAGTATTCAAATATATGAAAAAACAATTTTCCGGTTTAAAAAACGGATCATTTCGGTTTCGAAAGCTGTTTATCGTTTTATCCTGCTGAAGTGAAATAAAAATGTGATGGGACGTTCAAACCAGTGCTTCCGCAAAATTCGGAGCGGCTCCTGGAGTGGGATGAAGTAAAGGATAATTTCAGATTTGATTGATGACCTATAAGATAAAAATTGAACCGGAAGCCCAACAGGACATTCAGGAAGGCATTGATTGGTACAATGATCAACAGCCAGGACTTGGACGTAATTTCCATTCAGAAGTAAAAGCCTTTTTTGAAAAACTAAAAATAAGTCCTTTTTTTCAGATCCGTTATGATGATGTGCATTGTCTTGTCTTCCATTGAATAAATTCCCCACGAGGCAAACAACCCATTTTTATCAATGCACTTGCTAAAAGCTATTACGCATGATTAATGAGACGGACTGAAGTCGAAGTAATGTTGGAAGAAATGAAATTGCTCGTGCACGGGATTGAATTGCTCCTCTAAACAAGAAAAAAATTAACAATCAGGATAGTATGCCGGCTACTATCCTGATTGCTGGCCACTATAATAAAAATAGTACTACTTTATTTTTCCGGAAGAATAAACTTTGGCCCAGAGATGATTTGGTTTCAGCTCCAGGGCTTCTTTAAACTCATCCTGCGCCTGGGAGAATTCATTTTTGCCCCAGTGGCTCAGCCCCAACAGGTAATGGCTTTCTGCCATCCGCTCTTTTGAATTGGAGGCTGTTCCGAATTTGGAGAAAAAAGTACTGCTATCCTCCCCGTTTAACAACGATTGAGCATATTTTTCCATCTCCCCAAGCAAATTATTTTTATTTGTTTGGTCCCCGAGTTTTCCAAGAGACAGTGCTTTATAAAAAATCAATTCGTTTGTCCTCCACCGTGATTCCCAGTCAGCCGACTTCCGGTAGTATTCTTTCGCTTCATCCTTCCTGCCCAGTTTTTCCAAGGCTTTCCCGGTAAAATAGGCTACTTCAGCTATTCGTCCCCCGTCATGGGGCTCTCCCACTTCCAGGTTATCCGGGTAGGTGGATGCCAGCTTAAAATAATCCAGTGCTTTTGCAAAATGGTACTTGTTGTATTCGGAAATGCCTTCGAGCAGGCAGGAATTTACAAAAACATTATGAATCTCCCCGCCTCCTTCCCATACATGGAAATGACGGGTCTTTAAAATGTCCAGTGCCTGGGGATAGTATCCCAAATTGTTATACAGCAGCAATAAGCGCATGGTGGCATCATCTCTCTCCTCAACGGTCTTCAGATTATCTTTCAGCAATTTTAGCCTTGACTCCGGGTCTTTCCCGGTTTGTTCATACAACTCGTCAACTTCCGCAAACAGGCCCGGATCCTTGGGATTGATGCTGATCGCTTTTTCATAGGCTGCCACCGCTTTATCAACGTTTTTTCCCTCCTGGTTATAGGCAAAACCGAGGTTTCTGTAGGTCAGCCAGAACTGATCGTCCAATTGGGCCGAATGTTCCCAGTCTGTGATTGCCTTTTCCTTCTGATCCAGGTAATAATACAGGTTGCCCAGGTAATAATAAGCTTTCGCATCGCCTGGATTCTGCTTTATCGCCGTTTCCAAGATGTCTATTTCTTCCAGACGGAAAGGGAAGCAATAATCTGCAGGTGCATTTTTGGCTAGCTCAAATGACTTTTCTGCAGCTTCCGAATCCCCGTTCTTCAACTGGTAAAACCCTTTATAGTAATAAAGCATAGGAAAGTCAGATTGTTTTTCATTCCACCCGGTGAAAATATTAAGTAACCGGATAGCTTCAGGATAAGCACCTATATTGCCATAGTTTAAGACTAATTCAAGTAGTGACTGGACATTACCATGGAGTTTAACTTTAAAGTCATCTGTCTGCTTTTTATCCCATGTCAAACCATCATTAAAATTCATTTCTGCCTGGATCCAGAAATAAAGGTTGTCAAGTTCTCCAACCTGTTTGCCCAGGGCGGAAGCTTCCGCGTTCCTGCCCAGCTTCCTTAAAATGTAGGCTTTCAGTGTCCGGGCTTTGGCATCCAGGGTATTGTGGGTCAGGCCCCGGTTGACCAGTTCCAACGCCCCGGGAAAATTGTGCTCCAGGCAGGCGATCTCAGCCAGGTTAAAGTAAGCGGAGGATTCGAACCCTTTGCTCCAGGTAGCCTTCCACAGGGCATCTTTCGCTTCTTTCAGGTTCCCTGTTAACTGATTCAGTATCCCTTTATAGTAAAATGCTTCCACGTCTTTAGGTGAAGTGTAATCTTTGGTCAGCCGTTTCAGGGAACGGCGGAAATAATTTCCGGCTTCCGGGTAACGTCCTTCCTTTAGTGTGCGGATCCCCATGACATTGTTGACCAGGTAATCCAGCGAATCCCGTTTCAGGGCTTCTTCGTAATAGGGTTCCGGGTCAAGCCTGGCGTTGCGGAACTGCTCGATCCTTAACCCTGTCAGGAATAACTCCTGGTTGGAAGCATAGGTTTCCGGGGCCCGGGGAACCTCCACCGGCCGGGGCATTTCCTCCTTTTCCGGCACGGCAGGCTGATAACTGATCAGCTCGTTCCCTGACTGGTCGGTCAGTGCAACCTTTATGTCCGCATTTTTCAGTAAAGGATCAATGTCCAGTTCTTCTGTAAACGGAGAAGCCGGATTGATCGTGATCATTTTCGAATAGACAGATTGTCCCTTTGCCGTCACATTCACCTTCGCATTCGCGTATTGGGAGGTTGTATTGAACCCGATCCTGATTGCGGATACGGAGCTTCGTTCCATGTTGACGGCTGCATCCCGGTTGGCATTTTTCACCCCGCCTATTTTTTTTATGGGATACCAGATCTGTTTGAATTCGCGGGCCTCTCCCGGGCGGATCCAACTGTAATCAGGTTGATTGTCGGAATAAGCGCCCACCATCAGTTCCAGGTACTGACCATCTTTTTCTGTCAGCATCTTTTCCCACATTTTGGCTTCGGGATTATTTCCCCACAGAAAAAATTTTTTTCCGCCGACCACATGATGGTTTGCCACGTGAACAGTTCCCGCGTCTTTTCCGTAATCATATCCGGCCAGAAAATCATCGTCGAAGTTCCAGGCAAAAATAGAAGTCGGAGATGTATGGTTCTTCCACCAACTCAGGTCAACTCCTGTCCTGTCAATACCACAATATTTTCCATCTCCAATTTTCCATGGAGTAAATTCTCTCTTCGCGTGGTATGTCCCATACTGTGTATCGGGCGGAAAAATGACCTGGTAATTCTCGTCACAGTGTACCGAAACATTCGCCCAATAAAGAAAGGACTGGATGAACGGGGAGGTATTAAATATTTTTACCGTTGCTTCCACAAAGGATTTCCCGGGATAGACAGTCAATCCCACCATCCACCGCATTCTGCGCGAATATTCGGTTTCCCCCACCCACACGGTTTTGCTGCCGTCTTCATTTTCTACCAGTCTGTAATCCACCGGCAGCATGACCGAGGCCCGGTGATGGTCGGGAATGTTCCATTCTATGCCCCCGGACATCCAGGCCCCGATCATCCCGATCAGGGCCGGTTTGACCACGTGCTGGCGGTAAAAGAAGTCATAATTATCCGTTTTATCCAGTGCCGAAAGGATCCGTCCCCCCAGTTCGGGGACCACGCATACTTCGATGTATTCATTATCCAGGAATACGCCCTGGTATTCTTTATCGATCCGGTTATCGGTTAAAACATCATACATCGGGTAGGGGTATATTTCTCCCCGTGCTCCCTGGTAAGTCCTTCCTGTAAAAAAAAATGGCTTTACATCGGCCGGAGCGATCGTGTAGGTCGGCAGGACAAACGCTTTCTCGGAGATTGTTACCTGAGACTGGGCAGAAACCCGCGGGCTAATCAAACTGACGGTAAGTATTCCTGTTAAAACCAGGCAAGCACTCTGAAAATGGTCTTTGAACTTATCGTTTAATTTTATATTCATTATAAAAATTTTAGGATTATTAAAATCTAAAAGTAAATGGTCCATTGTCAATGAAACGTAAAGAAATCAAAAAGGGTTGAGTTTCATTTATTCAGAATCGGGAACGAACTATTCCATCTGAGGAACAATAAGTATTTCTCTGTCAGGAACAGGAAAATAATAAAAGTCTTCACTCAAGGTCAATCCTGAATTTAACGGCAGGTCTTTTGGACTGCGATATTCCTTTTGTTTATGAAGAATTTCGTGACGTTGCATGGTAAAGAAACGTCCCATACAACTTCCTTCCATTCCGGCGGTTTCCCACCTTCTTTCATCCAGAACAGTCTGTTGAAAATCAGTGGTTGATAGTGTAGGAATGTCTTCCAGTCCTGCCCGTTCACGCACCCTGTTTACACATGTATAGGCAAGATCATCCGGTCCATTGCTTCCAAAGGCCTTTGCTTCAGCATATAACAACAGGATATCGGCATACCTGAACAGAAAACGGGTTCGACTACTGGACCATTGTATCCCTTGATCGGTATAAGTAACATTCCCGTCCTCATCGACCGCGTAATCCCAACTCCCGTTGTCAATATTTTTTCTCCAGTGAGGGTGTTGCTGATTTGTTTCCGGGGAATTCCATGGAACCATGACTGGTTTTCCCGTAACAGGATCCGTTTTGCTCAACAGGCAAATATCCTGCAATATCCAGGCATTTTTACGTGGCCCATCAGGCATACTGTTAAAGAATTCAATCTCTACCAGTAAATCACACCATCCGCCGCTTTCTTCGGGTAATTCACACTGAGGCCCCATATAATGTTCCTGGTTAACATTATGGAATTCACCCCAAATAATTTCTTTGGAATAGTTTGACGTTGTTTCGACAGTCAGGTCTATAATGCTCTGTTCAAGGATATAGCCATAGTCTCCTTCATTGTCAACAATCTCCTTATATTTTGCGGCAGCCTTGTCATAGTAGGATTCTCCTTTTTTCAGTGGCCATCCGGCTTCGGTCAGATAGACTGAGGCCAATAATGCTTTAGCAGCTCCTTTTCCCGGGGCCACATTGATCCCGTTCTGAAGATAAGGATCCACATCATGCATAATTGGTAACATTTCTTCTGCTTTCAGGCAATCTGATTCGATCAGTTCATAGACAGCAGAGGGCTCTTCTTTTTCTTTGTCATAATCAATTTCAACTTCGGTAACAATGGGGATTTTTCCCCAGCACCTTACCAGGTTAAAGTAACAATAGGCACGAACCAGGTAGGCCTGTCCCAACCGTGCATGGATAAAATCTTCATCAGCAGGCGTTTTTTCTGCATTATTAATGACATAATTACAGGCTTTTACAGTCTGCCATAAATACGCGTACCAATTTCCTAATTCGGTATTCCCTGAATTATAGTTGAAACTATCCCACTCGATCCACCGGGTTTTGTTACCTGCATTCTGAGAAGTTACATCATCAGCACTATATACATAGAGGTTTCTTCCCGGCTGTTGATTTAACTGTTGAAACTGATCGAATACAGCGGTGATAGCCATGTCCAGATCGTTCTTACTGCTGAAATATTCATCGGGCGACAATTTCCCTTTAGCGTCTTCTTCCAAAAAATCATTGCAGGA
>JBFWIL010000167.1:0-5992 GCA_050256015.1 Mangrovibacterium sp.
TTTTTTTACCATGACGGCTGCCACTGCACTGGATGAGCTGCCCGAAGCCAGGGTGTAACCGGCTCCGCGTTCCCATATCAGGATATCCACCAGTTTGGGAGAGACTACCCGTGCAAATTGCACATTGATGCGGTTGGGAAACCTGGGGTGCCGCTCAATTAGCGGACCGTACTGCATGATCTCGTCTACAGAAAGCTTCTCCTTAAGAATAACACAATGCGGATTGCCTACCGATA
Organism: Mangrovibacterium sp.; assembly: GCA_050256015.1. Classification (GTDB taxonomy): domain Bacteria; phylum Bacteroidota; class Bacteroidia; order Bacteroidales; family Prolixibacteraceae; genus JBFWIL01. The sequence goes on from JBFWIL010000167.1 coordinate 237, forward strand.
CGCAGTTGACCGTGTAGGTTTTCCCATCCAACTGAAGCATTTCGTCCAGACATTCCGCTTGTTCGCTGATTACCGGAATGCGGGCCGCCTCAAACAGGGCTTTCCCAATATCAACCCGGACGGTACGGGCCTTCCCGTTTTCCTGTTCCGTGATCTCTGCCTGCACAAGTCCTCCCAAAGTGTCGATGGAAAAAGAGGTGGACCGGGTGTACCCGTGATCATAAAGGAACTTGGCAAAAATCCGCAGTCCGTTTCCGCTTTTTTCCGCCTCCGATCCGTCTGGGTTCAGGATGCGCAGTCCGAAGTCGGCTTGCCTGCTCTCGGTCAGTACCAGGATGCCGTCCGATCCTATTCCGTAATGAACATCACAAAGGGTACGGATATTCTGCTCATTTAATGCGAATGAAATATGCCGGTTGTCAATCACAAGATAATCGTTTCCCAGCCCGTGTGATTTTACAAAGAAATTTTTCATGGTGTTCACGTTTTACTTTCTGTGGATTTTTGACGGATCGTCTCCGGCGGACAAAGGTACGAAAATTCATGCAGTGCATCCAGCCGGCCGCAAAAGTCTGTTTTTCCGTCTTTCAGTCGCAGTTGCAAGTTAACGCAGGGCGGAATTTCCCCGGGTACATGGGTTACATATATCAGGGTGGTTTTCAGTCGGGTGCACAGCGTGTTCAGCAGCCGGATAAAATTCCGGCTTTGGTGCATATCCAGTCCCTGGCAGGGTTCGTCCAGGATTAACAGGGCGGGCGATTTGACCAGGGCCCGTGCAAGCAACAGCGATCGTTGCTGTCCTGCGGATGTCTGAACGTACAGACGATTTCTGAGCTGGTTCAGGTTTAGCAGGGAAAGCCATATTTCTGCTGTTTTTTGCTGGAAGTCAGTTGGTTGTGAGGAAAAGCCTATTTCATCACGGAAGCCGGAAAGCAAAACATCCATACAGGAGAGGGAATCGTAACGGGAGGTTTGCCCGACAGCCAGTCCGGGTATGGTATTGTAAATTCCGGCTCCGCGTCCAAAATACAGGTGAAGTTCCGGAGAAACAAAACCAATCTGCTTTTTGATGTCCCAGATACTTTCTCCCGTGCCCCTTTTGCGGTCGAACAGGATTAGATTATTGGCGTAGCCCTGCGGATTGTCGGCTGTGATCAGGCTTAGCAGCGTGGTTTTCCCGGCTCCGTTAGGACCGGTCAGGGCCCATTGTTCTCCCTGCCGTATTTCCCAGCTTACGTTTTTGAGTATGCTTTTCCCTCCCAGGCATACATTCACTCCCTGCATGCGAACGATGTATGTATAGTTTTTTTTTCTGCATGGCAGTTCCCTGATAAGATCCTCCCGGGCCGGTTCACCGGTTTCTATGGTTGGAGCCACGGCGGATCGGTACCGGTGCAGGCTGATGTACCTAACGGGTTTTCCCTCGCGCAGTTCGAGAACCATTCCTATTCCCGGAGGAATATGGTTTTCATGGCAGATTACCACCAGGCTGAGCCCGTTTGCCATTTGCTGCTCCAGCAAACGGCTGAGCATGGCCCGTGATTCTGCATCGAGACCGGTAAACGGTTGATCCAGGACCAGCAGTCCCGGGTCTTCCAGCAGGGCTGCCGTGAGCTGGGTCCGCTTGCGTTCACCGTTACTTAGCTCCAGCAGCCGTGATCCAGAAATCCGGCTGATCTGCATGAGATCCATTAATTCTTCAAGCCTGTGCGGGGATGCCGATCCGTTGCTTTTTTGTTGTATTTGCTCCAGAAATTTCCGGACCCGGGGTGTGTTCTCCATCCCTTGATTTTCATAGCGCTGACCGTAATAAGTGCTTCGCTGCCCGGAATACGATATAAACTGATCCTGCTGAAAAACCATCTTCCGTTTTAATCCGGGGGCTGTTTGCAGGATTCCGCCCGAAGGCACAAGCATCCCCGCCAGCACCATGCCCAGGCTGGTTTTTCCGCTTCCGGAATTTCCGGTTACGGCCAGGGATTCTCCTTGTCTTAGCCGGAGATTGATACCATTCAGTATGACGAAATTATCTTTTTGTAAGGAGAGGTTTTTTGCGCAAATCAGTTCCTTTTCCGAGACTCCCTTCATGCTTGTTTTTTTGCAAAGATAAGCGAGAGGACGAAAAGAAAAAAGAAGCCGGGTTGCTTCCAGACAGGCTTCTTGTCCGGGATTCCACAGACTGAGCAATTATTGCAGCACAAAGCTGATGGGTACACTGAAGGATACCCGTACCGGCTCCCCGCGTTGTTTCCCGGGTTTCCAGCGGGGGAGGCTGTTGACTACGCGCAGGGCTTCCTTGTCAAGTGAAGGGTCAACTCCCCGGATCACCTGGGCGTCGGAAACTTTTCCGTCTTTCCCGACCACAAAGCTGACGTAGACTTTCCCCTGAATGCCGTTCTCCTGGGCGATTACCGGATAACGGATAGCATTGGAGATAAACCGGCGTAGCGCCAGTTCCCCGCCGGGAAATTCAGGCATTTCCTCCACAATATAAAAAATAGGAGAATCGTCTTCCTTTTCTTCTTTCCGGCCGAAATTAATAACCGGGGTAATATCGATCATGGTTTCCTGATCTGCTTCGGTATCGGCAATTACCAGTTCTTCCTCAAGCTCCACATCGTTGGAGACGATGTGGAGAATCTCCACGACTTTTTGCGGAGGAGGAGGTTCCGGCGGACGAACCTCTTCAGGACGGGTAACAGGAATAAGCTCCGATTCAATTTCCTGGTAATTAACCTCTCCCAGCGGAGTGACCTGATGAACGGGGGTTTTCCATTCCAGAGCCGCATAAATAATAGCCAGTGCCACGATAAGTCCCAACTCCACGAAAAGATTGTGATACCGCTCCAAATCTGCTCCCGGGTATTTTTTTAGTTCCATGACAATTCGGTTTTGGTTATGAACGCCGTTTTGCACTGTATGCAGGATCTGCTCCTGCTGTATTCAGCCTTTGTAAATAAACATTTAATTATACGTTCTTTCAGGTCATAAGGTTTTCCCGGAATATTCCGGCAGTTGTCCGGATTTTATTCCGGTTTCTGTTCTTAATAAATCGGGTTTGTCTTAAGAAATTGCAAGTTGAAGCGTATTTTTTGCAGTAAATAAAAAGCAAAATGTTATTTTGGCCGAGGAATGCGAATGTGCGCAGGGCTTGTTTGTTTATGATTCTGAATATTTTTTGCAACAGAGCCGGAAAGTTACGACCTTTGAGGGCACATTCGGTTCTTTTAAGAACGGATAGAAGAATAACATCTAATAATTAACTTTTTTCGAATGAGAGTTGCAATAATTGGTGCTAGCGGAGCGGTGGGCCAGGAATTTTTGAAAGTACTGGCCGAGCGGAATTTCCCTCTGGATGAGCTGATCGTTTTCGGTTCAGCAAGGAGTGCCGGGAAAACTTATGAATATAAGGGTAAGGAGCTTAAAGTAAAGGAACTCAGACATAATGACGATTTCAAGGGCGTTGACATCGCCCTGACCTCTGCGGGGGCATCCGTGTCAAAAGAATTTGCTCCGACCATAACCAAATTCGGAGCCGTCATGATCGATAACTCCAGTGCCTTTCGTTATGATGAAGATGTGCCGCTGGTGGTTCCGGAAGTAAATCCCGGAGATGCCCGGAACCGGCCCAGGAACATTATTGCCAATCCGAACTGCTCCACCATTCAGATGGTGGTGGCTCTGAAACCGGTAAATGATCTGTCCCCGATTACCCGCGTGCAGGTGGCTACTTATCAGGCAGCCAGCGGTGCGGGAGCCCAGGGCATTGCCGAGCTGGAAGAGCAGGTGCGTGAAGTGGCGGCAGGAAAGGAAGTTACGGTTAATAAGTTCCCTTATCAGCTGGCTATGAACCTGATTCCCCATATTGATGTGTTCCTGGATAATGACTACTCCAAGGAGGAGATGAAGATGAACTGGGAGACCAAAAAGATCCTGCATACCACGGCTGAAGTGAGTGCAACCTGTGTGCGGGTTCCCGTTGCCCGTTCCCATTCCGAGGCTATCTGGGTGGAAACCGAGGAGGCTATGGACCTGAGGCGGATTCGTGAAGCATTTGAGCAGTTCGAGGGACTGACCCTGATCGATAACCCGGCTCGGAAGGAATATCCGATGCCCCTCTTTGTTTCCGGAAAGGATGATGTATACGTGGGGCGTTTGCGAAAAGACCTGAGCAATCCGAAAGGATTTACGTTCTGGTGCGTGGGCGATCAGATTAAGAAAGGAGCAGCTCTGAATGCCGTTCAGATTGCAGAGTGGCTGGTTCGAAACGGAGAAGTGAGTTGAGGAAGGGAGCCTGCTCGCGATCCGGTGTCCTTTGCCGGATAGCATGTGTAAACAATAGATAATTAAGCAGAGATGAATAAAAAAGACCGGTTTTTCAGCCGGTCTTTTTGTTTGAAATGGGTCGTTTTTGGGAAGAAACTTAACCGGTTGCTATTTATATTCTTTTTCGCATTTTTTCCGATCTTGTTGCTTATTTCTTCGGGAAAACCCTTTTTTATTTGATGAAGGGCAGTTTTGTGCTTCCGAAAGGGCTGTTTGCCGTCATGAAAGAAAGTGAAAAAAGCTTATCGCCGACAGGCTGTGTGTTGAGTGCACGGGATTTTTTCTCAGAATTGAATATCGGGAAGAATCTTTTACTTTTGTTGTATATGAAACAGAAACGGCCGAGATGGAAAAAATAGCGCTGATTATTGCCGGAGGGAAAGGTCTGCGTATGCAGACCTCTGTTCCCAAACAGTTCCTGAAGTTGGGAGGCAAACCGGTTCTGATGCGGACGATGGAGCGTTTTTTGACATATGATCCGCAAATCCGTCTGGTGGTGGTACTCCCTGCCGGTACAAAAAATTTTTGGGAAGCGTTGAAGCGGAGACATAATTTTACGGCTGTCCACCGGGTTGTGGAAGGCGGAGCCAGCCGTTTTCAATCGGTTCGAAACGGACTTGCCGGCTTGCCCGGAGACAGCCTGGTCTTTATTCATGATGGCGTGCGTCCTCTGGTTTCCCTGCAGACGCTGGCCCGTTGCGAGCAGAAGGCCATGGAAAAAGGAAATGCCCTGCCTGTTCTGCCGGAAACGGAATCTTTGCGGAAGCTTACCGCCACGGGGAGTGTTTCTGCCGACCGAAGCTGCTTCTTTCGGGTACAGACTCCCCAGACCTTTCATACGGAAGACATAAGAAAAGCCTATGATCAACCCGAACAGAGCAGCTTTACCGATGATGCTTCGGTTTATGAAGCCAGGGGCGGACAAATCCATCTGGTGGAAGGAAATCCGGAAAACATCAAATTAACCGGTCTGTTTGATCTGCAGCTGGCCGAATATTTCTTCCGTGCCGGAACCGGCTCCATTCCCCGATAGATTATAGTCATTCCCTCCCCGATTATTCCGCAAAGCGCATTCCTGAATCCGGCAGTTTTGTGCTGCCGGAGATGCTTTTATGTTCTGATGGCGTTTGCCTTTTTCACAGGCATATGCATTTACCCGTTTTTTTACTCCCCGCGGACAGCAGCAATACCCGGGAGGGTTTTTCCTTCCAGATATTCCAGTAAGGCGCCTCCGGCTGTGGAGATGTATGAAACTCCGTCGGCCAGTCCAAATTGATTAACGGCTGCTACGGAATCGCCTCCCCCAACCAGAGTAAAAGCTCCTTTTTTGGTGGCTTCAGCCACGGCATCGCCAATGGCCTTTGTGCCGGCGGCAAATTTTTCCATTTCAAACACCCCGGCCGGTCCGTTCCACAGCACGGTCTTGGAAT
>JBFWIL010000168.1:0-5861 GCA_050256015.1 Mangrovibacterium sp.
AGGACGAGGAATACAAGCAAACCCTGATCGAAGGGGCTGAAAAATTTCCTCAGGAAAAGAAAATTACTTCTGCTCTGGCAAATGTATATGTGCTGGAAGGCAATGCTCTCTACAAAAAGGGGGTCAAAATTATCAATGCCGCCAATGCAAAGGTGAAAGCCGGATCGCTGAAAACCGACGATGCCGCCTATGCCGCCGAACTCGAAAAATCAAAGGTAGAATTCAAGGCAGCCCTGGAAATTCTGGAAAAGGCCCAGACTCTGGATGCATCCAATGATAATGCAGCCAAGTTAATCGGAGCCTGCAATTCGGTTCTGTAGTTGTTCTGATACTTTAGTATTAACATATTCAGCCGGGGGGATTAAGTCAGTAAACTGGGATGATCCTTCCGGTTTTTTAGTTTTGTCTCGGGAGAATGCAGATTAGCTGATCTTTCGGGCTTTACAAAGTTTTTTTTCGTTAAGGGCTTTTCTTTTGCATTTTTTGCAGTAATAAACCGGATTTTCCGGCTCCCGGTGATGCGCTTTTTTGCAGGCTGTCTTTCCCATAAATGCTTTTGTTTATCTTTATGATTTGCTCTTGTCCGGGCCGGATCCTTGATTCCCCTTTTCCCAAAGAGTCTGTTCCCTGTGTGAGAGGATAAGTTTTACGGGAAATTTTTTTTGCAAATGTTCGGCCATTTTTTCGGCGGCATACACCGATCGGTGCTGTCCGCCGGTACAGCCGAACTGGATGCTCAAATAGCTGAATCCCCTGTTCAGATAGGTTCGGACCGACTGGTCGGTCAGGGCAAAGACATGAGATAAAAAAGCGGGCATTTCCGACTTTTTTTCCAGAAATTCAGCCACTTTCTTGTCTTTCCCGCTTAGTCTCCTGTAAGTCTCGTAACGTCCGGGGTTGTGAATGGCCCGGCAGTCGAACACAAAACCTCCTCCATGTGCGGAGTGATCTGCCGGTAGTCCCTGTTTATACGAAAAACTGCCGATGCTGACGGTTAGTCCCGTTTCGGTTATAACCTGATCCGGCTGATGCTCGGACCAGGTTACAGCCTGCAGTACCCGGAACATTTCGGGCAGTTTTACGAATATGTTGTTATTGCGGAGCAGGTAGCGCAGGTTTTCCACGGCATATGGAATGCTTTTCAGAAAATGTTCTTTCTTTTCGTAGTAACCCCGGAAGCCGTAGGCTCCCAGGGCCTGCATGATCCGGATCAGCACATATCCGGTATAGAAAGCCTTGAACCGCTGCCGGTCAACCGGGTGGTAGTGCTGCAGAACATCCAGGTAATGTTCCAGCAGTTCATTGCGCAGGTCCTGAGGAATATCGGCTTTGGCATCGTACAGCAGGGAGGCAAGATCATACTGCAGCGCTCCGCGCCGTCCGCCCTGGAAGTCTATAAAAGCAGGCTTTCCCTCGCGCAGCATGATGTTACGCGACTGGAAGTCGCGGAACAAAAAGAAGTTGTGTTCTGCTTTAAGCAGATAGTCGGAGAAGACATTGAAATCGTCTTCCAGGGCCTGCTCGTCAAAGCCGATGCGTGCCAGCTTCAGATAATAATACTTGAAATAGTTCAGGTCCCAAAGCATGGACTGTTTGTCAAAGGCTGCACGGGGATAACAATAGCTGTAATCAATGCCCTGTCCGGCCATAACCTGGATACGTGGTAATTGTTCGAGTACTTTCCTGTATACGGGGATCAGCGCCGCGGGAAAGTCTTTCCCTGTGCGCAGCTCCGTCAGCTGTCCGTATAAACTTGTTGATCCCAGATCTTCCTGAAGGTAACAGGTTTGTCCGGGATTGACAGCATAGATTCTGGGCACGGCAATGCCCTGGTTGTAAAAATGCTCTGAAAATTTCAGGAAAGCCAGGTTTTCCCGGAGATCCTGGTTCCAGGTTCCCATGACCCGGTGACTTTTACTGCTCAGGCGGCAATATTCCCGGTAGGATCCGGAAGGGGGAAGCGGTTCCGATTTTTCCGGTTTTTCACCGAAATGATGTTCAAACAGTCTGATGAGTTCTTCTTTAATCTTTGCGTCCAAAGCGGTATATTTTATTGTAAGGACAAATATATAGGTATTTTTGTCGTTGTTCAGTAAATAAAGTCCAAACACGGAGATTTCAGTTCTTTATTTTTATGTCTCAGACTCTTTTCCAGGTTATGCCGCGTTTGTGTGAGATATCGGAAAATATAATAGGAGGAAATTATTAGATTTCCCCCTATTATATTAGATTGAGTTTACATTAGTAATTATAGCCGGTCAGCCCCTGAACATATTCAGTCCTGTTTTCCAATGCATCCAGTTCCTCGCTGGGAACAGGTCTTACCATATGATAATCCTGAATATTATCAGCCGCTGGTCCTTTGTTACAGGCTCTGACATATTCAACCAATTTCCCGGTCCGTTTAAGGTCGAACCATCTCAGACCTTCACCACAAAATTCCCTGGCCCTTTCTGCCAGGATAAAATCAATATTGATGTCACCGGATGAAATTTGCATCTCAGCTTCTTTTCCTGATTTAGCAGCCCTGTTTCTTATCACATTGATATAACTTGCAGCATTTGCATTGTCTCCCTGCAACATTTCAACTTCAGCCGCAATCAGGTACATCTCAGAAAGACGAATGATGATATGATCAAGTAACCCGTAGCGGGTTTTTTTATAATAGCCATTGTATTTTGGACTGTCAAATTTTTTCAGTGCAGGAAATGGGTTACTGTATGCTTTCACTGTTCCGTCAGCATCATAGATATCATCGATATTATAATACACATAGTCCTTTCCCGGGCTTGGCTTTGAGCCCGAATTTATTGATACATAAAGGGCAGTATCGCCGGTTGCAGGTTCTGTAATATCATCAGAAGCATTTTTTTTCCAAACCGTACGGAATGAATCTTCATAGCGGGAATCAATTGTTTCGTCATACAAATCAAAAAGTGCTTTTGAGGGATAGGTAAAGGAAGGGTCTCCCCATTTATTTTTATCCTTGAACCCATATTCGTAGGACATGATCAATTCCGAATGGACTTTCATGTAGTTGAACTTGAAAAGTTGCCACCAGGTGTTTCCATTTGACTCGTTATTGGCTTCTTCTGTACTGAACGTAATAACGAATAATGCCTCTTTATTATTTTTATTATTGTCTTCGTCCCAGATGTCCGCGTAATTATCATATAATTCGACGCCATAGGCCGATTGATTGTTTATCACATTATCGGCAGCGTTTTTTGCAATTGTCAGGTATTCACTTTCTTTATCAGGCACCTGATATGCTCCGCTAAGAGCAGCACGGGCAAGAAGACCTTCAGCAGCTTTTTGGGTTATTCTGCCTGCATCATCCTGACTCATTGGAGCGTTTTCCGCAGCATATTGAAGGTCGTTGATGATAAGCTCGTAAAAATCAGAAACCGAACTTCGCCGGGCAGTAAGTATGACTCCGTCTGTAGGTTCAGTCCTTAAGGTGACGGCTCCCCATTGTTCAACAAGTATCCAGTTATACCAGCCCCTTAAAAATTTAAATTCAGCCAAATGCGTGGTCTTTAATGTTTCGTCGGTATATTCAACTTTCCCGTTTTCAATATAATTAATTCCAATATTGCACATATTAATGCCTTCATAGAGGTATTGCCAAACTGCACCGCAACCGCTGTCATTATCTGGCTGGAGTCCCTTATATTGTGTTATCTGGGTCCAGGAATTACTTTCCCAAAGGTCAACCCCTGTTTCAAACAAAGTAAAGCCATATTTTTCATAAAAAACCTTACGCTGCCATTTATAAGCAGAAGCGATAAGGGTCTCCACACCATCAGACGTGCTCCAAATTGCTTCGGCTGTTGTTCCCGAAGGATTATATTCATCCAAATCACACGAGATCATAGCCGAGATGAGCATAATACCTGTGAAAATATGGGGTAGTGATATTTTAGATGTTTTCATTTTATATAATTTTTTAGGATTACGAAAGGCGTCTATTAAAAATCGACATTTACACCAAAAATAATTTGTCTTGCCAATGGAGAAGATTCTGATCCTCCACGTTCCGGATCATAGTGTTTGAATCTCGAATCTTTTGCCCACGTAAATAAGTTAGAACCGGTTACATAAATTCTTATTTTATTAATCGGTGTTCTGTTGAGTAATGACTTTGGCAGGGTATAACCCAAAGTGACATTTCTTAATTTGATATATGAGCCATCTGCAAGCATAAGCACATCAGAATATGTGTATTGCGAAATACTGCTTTTATTGGCGTCAGGACGAGGGTAATCGTTGGATGGATTTTCAGGTGTCCAGTAGTTAATAAAAGCAGGTCCGTTTCCTTCCCCATCCGGATTATAGCGGCCTAGAAATTCGCCCCAGACATTTTGTCCTCTGCGGGCATATATATAAAAGCTAAAATCAAAATTTTTATACTCGAATGTATTTTGTAATCCGCCTTCCCAGTCAGGATTTGAGTGACCAATGGCCTGCCTGTCATTTGTTCCGTCAATTATATAATCGCCGTTCAAATCCTTTACTTTGATATCACCAGCCTGAAAATTATGTCCGTTTTCATTGAATCTGGCCATTTCATCTTCGTCTCCCGACTGCCAGATTCCGTCAGAAACATAATTATACCAGGTATTCATCGGCTCACCAATAATTAATGAAGTTGTTTTTCCTCCGTTAATGATGTCCTGATCATTGATCAGTCGGGTAATTTCTTCAGAACTTGAAGTAAATGTGAGGTTTGAAGTCCATTTGAAATTTTTCTTGTTCAGATTAATTGAATTAATGGATAATTCGATCCCCTTATTTTCCGTTTTCCCGATATTCTGATAGACTGTTTTATTTTTTCCCCCGGCAGACCAGGGTAAAGTGCGACTTAGAAGGACATCAGATGTTTTTGTCTTATATACATCAGTCGTCAGGTTGATTCTGTTATCAAAAAACCCCAGATCAAGTCCGATATTCCTGGTTTTTGATTTTTCCCAACCTAAATCGGAATTGCTGTAGCGGTCAATCGTATAATACGGTGCAGTATCATCACCAAAGGAAAAATCGGTATGTAAACTCATGGACGACTGAGTTCCGTACGGATCGATTGATGAATTTCCTGCAACACCGTAACTGGCTCTTAATTTTAAATTACTAATAACGTCAATATGTTGCATAAAGCCTTCTTCCGAAACTCTCCAGCCAATTGCGACCGAAGGAAAAGAATCCCACCGGTTCCCTTCGGCCAGGCGTGATGCTCCGTCATAACGTAGTGACATGGTCAATAAGTATTTATCTTTGAAGCTGTAGTTTACTCTTCCGGCAACCGAAAAATTCGTGTATTTTTCATATCCGCTGTATGTTTGCTTCGTATCGGTATCATTTCCCTGCAGACTGTAATAGAGTTGTGAAGCTATTAATTGTCCCTGGCCGGAAGCTTCCACATACTCATAAGTGCTTCTAATATAGCTGGTCAGTGCTGTTAGCTTAAATAAATGATCTCCAACGCCTTTGTCATATGTCAGTATATTATCCCAGTTAATAAATCTGGAAGTAGTTGAGGTATAGGTAGATTCACTTTCACCACCTTGTTTGGCAAGAGAAAGGCTATCGTAATACGAGCCTTCTTTGGTCGATGAAAGATTAACAGCCAGATTACTTTTGAGACTTAGCCCCTTCAGAGGTGTCAATTCCAGATAACCATTAATAAGGTTATTGGTTCGTGTTTCATTATCAACGGCAATATCCCCCGGAGCCTCGTCGGCCAACGGACTGAATATTCCTGTATTTCCACTGACCGGATAGGTATTTACATTTCCTTTCTCATCATACGGGTCGCCAAAAGGATAGGTATATAGAGCATATTTAACCGGATCTGTCCGGCT